>DDIL01000196.1 GCA_002338515.1 Glaciecola sp. UBA1851
CTGACCATTCTTTGGCAGCGTTGCTAGACATTTTACATCCATCTATCGCAAACAGCTCATTGCCTAATTGTCCCAGCGACCGAAGGGAGTGAGTTTAGCGCATTGTTATCCTTTACTGCCATTCTACTCGTGGCTCTTTTTGTGAATCAGCACAATCTTTAAGATAAAGGTTTATTAAGTTTTGGTAAGGAATTCCATTTTTTTCAGACAGCTTTTTAAAGTAACCGATAACGTCTTGATCAAGCCTTATGGTAATTTGTTTTTTGGTCTTCTTAACATATGGATTTGGTATTGAATCAGAAAAATCGTAATGTTCACGCATCTCGAAACCCCTCATATATTTTACGTTCACGTTTGTCTGCCTTTCGAGCGGAAATTATCCTAATAACGTTGCCTTTATCCCGATAGCAATGACAAACTAGCAAGAGACGATTAGCATTGCTTTGTCCTAATATAACAAAGCGTTCTTCTCCATAAGGACTATCTGGGTCAGGTATTAAGCGCGCCAGAATATCTGAAAAAACTGATTTAGCTTCATTGAAACTAATACCGTGTTTTTCAGCATTCGCATCGGCTTTTCGCGGATCTCATTGAAAATCGTAATCGCCCATAATTAAATTGTAGTTACATTGTAGGTTTAAATCAACCTCATGAAGGATAACACTTTGAATAAGCGGTTTGGCAGTGATCTTCTGACAAATCCGTCTTCATTCTTTTGTTATGTGACGTTTTAAGAACTCTGGCGCTAGGTCTGCACCGTTTGGCCAGACGATAGTGTCTAATTCTGGATCTACTGACAACCGAGCAAAAAATTCAGGATCTTGTAATGGCTCAAAAACCGGGCCATGAAGTTTATCGCGTAAATCAACTGTGCCTGACGTTCCATCATCAAAACTCACCCAGACCTCAAAGCCTGATTGATATTTAGCTTGCTTGACGTGTAACATTTACTACTCCAAAGGCGCAATATAATTTATAAGGCTCGCCATTTTGCGCTCTGTTCCAATTTTCGTTTAATTCATCTTTATGCTGTTCGAGCCATTCTTTAACAAATCTACTAGCTCTCTTTGGCAGTTCACCCTCCATTATTTCACCATCAAAATTGAACAAAGCTTCATAGCCTGAATATTTTGCATGGAAATGTGGCGGGTTATGATCGTTAAAATACATCGCAATTATGATTCCGTAAAATCGACTAATGACAGGCATGAAAGCTCCTCGCAAAAATTCCCATTCCATAATAGATCATTGAGCTAAAACTATCTAATTTAGTGAGTCACATAACGAGGCTGTAGAAAAAAGCATTTTTGTTCAGTCATTTCTCTACCGCTGATTTAATTATTAATCTTGATACAACTTTGCCTTCAAATTTTATATATTGCAAAACTTTTTACTTGTAGTCATTTATAGAGAATGGGGTGTTAACTGGTGACTGAGGCTTAATAATTGGGGCGTGTGATGGAACTGTTTTAGGGGAACGCTATTTCATTTTTATCGAGTTAGTGCAACGCATGACCATAATTGCTCAGTTTCTCGATGTTATGTACCAAACAATACAGATGCCATTGCCCTTGTACTTTCTTTTTGCTTCGTAAACTAAAGCGATTGAGTCCCTTATTTGTGCCTATATTGCCAAACACAGGCTCCACCACACTCATACGATGGCTATAGATATGTTTGCCCTCTAGGCTATCCACTCGATGTTTCATCCAATCGGTATGATTAGCGGCCCTTGTCCCTGGTAGCGCAAATGATACTTGACGACCCGACCCTTTGCGGTTGTCAGCCGCGTTCGGATTGCGCATACATTGATGCTTTTTATCGCAGTGACGACATTGCAATAATCGTCCTTCAAAATAAGCCGTTTTTACACCATACTCATTCACCCGTGTCACTCGATGAGTCAATGATTCATTGTTCGGACAAATGCAGGTTAATGTCACGGGGTCAAACCTAAATTCGCTCGCTGGAATAACGTTTACCTTAAATTTTCTAGGGCGTTTGCGCGGATATTTTTCTTTTTGGTGAGTGAACTTGGGGTCGCGCTGACGAAATTGATTATCAGGGATATAACCGTTGATATTTTGCTCGTGTAAATAACGATTATTATCCTCGCTACTAAACCCTGTATCTGCCGTAATTATCGTACCCGCGCGCACAATATCCTCCGCTGTACCCAATCGTTTAAAACGTTTTTCGATGGTTTCAATAATGGGTTGTAACGTATGTTGCTCTTGGCCTTCGCCAAAGGCTTGGGCGTCCACAATCACTTGGTGTTTTTTGTCTACTGCGGCCACCCCATTGTAACCTTGCACGGTGCCTTTACTGGTGTGCAATTTGGCTGACTCGTTATCGGTAATGTTACTTTTGACTTCCTTGCTTCGTTTGCCTTGGCCCTTCCTTGGGCTAGCTGTCTTTAAGAACTTATCGATTTTATCGTGTGCTTGATTTAGTGTGTCAATGGTTTGTTCGGCTCGTTGTTTACGCATCTCATCTGCAGATTCATTTTTATCTAAACGTTTATGCTCACTCATGTGGTAACGGATTTGACGCTTCAATTTATTCCGCTTGTCTTCTAACTCTTTAAACGTCCCTGACCATTCTTTGGCAGCGTTGCT
>DDIL01000023.1:0-217 GCA_002338515.1 Glaciecola sp. UBA1851
GATACACATATTACTAGGATGAAGCTACTAGTAAGTATTTTTTTCAATATGAGGATTAAGCTAGGAAATTTACTACGAGTCATTCTGGTTATTATGCCTTTTATTATTCTATTCCGCGGGGTAAATCAAATAATACTGATTTGTTTGTATGCCAAAGAGTTAATCGTTGCAATAGTGCGTTAAGCACGATTAAATGCCCATAGTACGATGGTACTAG
>DDIL01000023.1:423-32156 GCA_002338515.1 Glaciecola sp. UBA1851
TGCCCATAGTACGATGGTACTAGTTATTTTTAGTTTTAATTCAACTAGTGTTCATTCACAAAGTAACGCATACATAATGCTCTTTCATATTTCAATTTGTAGTGAAAATATAGATTAGATCAATTCACTCATTTTAGAAAAATGTTTTATATTCACTCACATGTTGGGACTAGATAAAATGTCTGGTTTGCACATGGCAAGCTTTTACTTATAACGTTTAACGATTATGGCGACTTTCGCGAATATTATACGCACAACATGAGGTAAATCAGACTTGGAAGAAGACATGTATAAAGTCATCATCGCTGATGACCATCCTTTATTCAGAAATGCGCTTAAACAAGTCTTAATTGCGCATAAGTTAGATATGAAAATTTTAGAAGCATCTGACTACGAGTCCACTTTGGCAGAACTTGGAAATAAAGGTGACACAGATTTACTATTTCTAGACCTAAATATGCCTGGTAATTCTGGCCTTGCTGCTATTTCAACCATTAGGGCCCAGTTTCCAAATACCTTAATTATAGTGGTATCTGCTGATGAGCAGGAACATACGATTACCAAATGTGTGCAATTAGGTGCGAGTGCTTATATTCCTAAATCGGTTGATTTTACTGAAATTTCAGATGCGGTTGATGCGGTTCTGGAAGGTGAGCAATGGTTACCAAATGATTATCAATTAACCGAGCAGCCTCCAGAGCAAGAAGCATTTTTTAATCAATTAGAACAACTTACTCCACATCAATTAAAAGTATTAGGATTGATGGCTGACGGACTGCTAAATAAACAAATAGCATATGAATTAAACATTTCTGAGTCTACAGTTAAGCAGCACGCTTCTGCTGTGTTAAAAAAACTAGGTGTTTATAACAGAACACAAGCTGGTGTCATCTTTAATCAAATAATGCGATTAGATTAGGTATATTGAAATCAAATTCATCCAGCTTTCATTAACCTTTGTATCAAGCGTTTTAGTGCCGCTTGTTTAATAGGTTTAGGCAAATACTGCATTTGATTTTCATACGCCAATGCTTGTAAGTCTTCACTTCTATCGGCGCTACTAACAACAGTCACTATTTTACTTCCATACGCTGCTTGCACCGCTAATGACGTGTCCACACCATTATCTAAATTGTCTAAATGGTAATCAGCCACGATTATATCAGGTTGATTCTCAAATACTGTTCTAACTTTCAACGCTGTTGCTTGATCAGTCGCGTGATAAACATTTCCACCCCAAGATGTTAGTAAAGCGGTTAATGCTTTTGCTACTGCATCGTCGTTTTCTATTAACAGTATTTTGCGTTCTTTTAAAAAATTTGACGACATAGTATCTCTACGAATAGGCTTCTGTTCGATATCAGTTGATTTTTTATCTGTCGTTTTCACATGCAGAGTAAACAAAGAGCCTTTACCTAAGTTTGAAATAAGTGAAATATTATAATTTAAAAGCTGACTAATTTTATCCACAATAGTTAACCCTAAGCCCAGCCCTTGATGAGTATCCGACGGGTTTAAGCGCTTAAACTCTCTGAATATTTTTGCTTGGTTTTCTTCTGCTATTCCGCTGCCCGTATCGGCCACTATTATTCTGCATGAATCTTTTTTATTGCGTTTTACACCCACAAGAATTTTCCCTTCTTGCGTATATCTTAAGGCATTGGATAACAGGTTTTGTAGAACCCGCCTTAATAATCTGCGGTCGGTTTCCACCCACAAAGAGCATGGTTCATACTTTAATTCGAGCCCTTTCTCTTGAGCAAGTATTGAAAATTCATTGGTGATTTGTCGTAAAAGTTTATCTAGTTCAAATTGTTGAATATTAGGCTTTATTAGATTGTTTTCTAGCTTAGTAATGTCCACTAGCATATTTAATAAAGATTCTGCATTTTCTAAACTGCTTACCAAGTTTTCAGCAAGCTCTATTTCTTTTTTATCTTTTAGTTTTTCTTGTAGCATTGAAGCAAATAAACTAGCCGCATTGAGCGGTTGCATCAGGTCGTGGCTAGTAGCCGCTAAAAATTTCGTTTTACTAACGTTTGCTTCTTCCGCCTCATTTTTAGCTTGTTGTAGTTGATAAGTTCTTTTCTCAACTCTTTTTTCTAAGTCTTTTTTAGCATTTTCCAATTGATTTTGTATGCTAATGTATTCACTAATGTCGGAGTAACAAGTGATGTAACCTCCTGCAGGTAATGGGTGACCTGAAATTTCGACTACCTGTTGATTAATTTGGGGCCTTACAGTTTTGTATGTCGCACCCATCAACATGCTTTGCATGCGCTTATTAATTTCGTCTTCAATCTCTTGGCTAGTTTTATTATCTCCAAATAATCCTCTTGCCCCATTAAACTGCAGTATTTCCATAATAGGTTTACCAATGACAAGATAATTTGAAGGGTAGTCAAACAATTGCTCGTAAAGTCTATTCCAAGCCACTAACTTCATATTTGCATCAATTACACTAATGCCCAAGGGAAGATGAGTAATAGAAGCTTGTAATACTTCTTTATTAAATTGAAAGCTCTTTGATGCTTCTTCTACAAGTTCAGAAATTACGCCTTGATCGGTATTTTTTTTATTGGCAATTGCTTGCATCAAAATTTGTGTAGAGGCGCTTCCCATATGAGCCGATAGTAATTGTTCTGCTCTAGAAGTGACTTTACTGGGAGCAAAGTCATGCATACTTATATCCAGAAATATGATTTGGTCATGGAATGCTTGAGCGGTTTTAGGTGGTAAAATTTTATTTGTGAGCTTTAGCAAGTCTGCAAACTTTATTTCTGAATTGACTGTGGCTAGTTTTTTAAACGCGTATGGGTTGTTCATCTTTTTTCTTTGAAAAATTGATGTCAGAACAATAAAGCTAGTGTTTAAAATCAAAGATAAAAACAAAACGTTGGCAATTTGGTTTGGAGATAAGGCATTGTCACTAATTTCTAAAACCGGTAAAAACATACCAATTACAATTGTTAATACCCCTGCAACAATGCCTAAAAGTGCGCCTAAACTTGATGCTTTGTACCAATAAATACCAAGCAGAATGGCGGGAAAAGTCTGAGCTAAAAGTGAAATGGCAATAGTACCGGTTTCAGCTAAAGGTGTCTGTTGACTCACATTTACATGATACGCATATGCAATGATCAGCATCACTAATATAGTTAGCTGTCTTATTCTTAGCACCTGATTACCTGTTAATCTTACCTGTCCAGGTGTTTCTTTTGGCGCTGATTTAACTAAGTCCAACTTAAATAATAATGGTGTTATAAAGCTATTTGCAACCATGTTACCTAAAGCTAAGGTAGCTACAATTACCATACTAGATGAAGCGGCTAACCCTCCAATAAATGCAATAATTGCAACCGTGGTTTGGTTGGTTGCAATAGGAAATGCCAATACATAGCTGTCTGCAGAATAGTCATTAATTAGATTAGTCGTGCCGCTTGGAGAAAAGTAAATCATGCCACCAAATGCAATGGGCAAAACAAACGCTGACATCAAAACTAAATAAAGAGGAAATAACCATCTTGCCTGCTTTAATTCGTGATGATTTTTGTTTTCAACGAAATTGATATGAAATTGCCTAGGTAAGCAAAACATAGAGCAAATGCCTAGTAGCATATGGCTAAGGTATACCCAATAGGCGAAAGGAGAATCAATAACTTCACGGGTGCTAGGGGTGTTTAAACTCTTCTCTGTAATATCGAGTAAACCATCAAACACTCCATACACAACATAGCTACCCACTATAAGTAAAGCAATCAGCTTAATGGCTGACTGTGTCGCTATGGTTAATACCAACCCAGAATTACGCTCTGTTAAGCTCATTTTTCTTGCGCCAAACCAAATAGCGAATACCGCCATACTGAGTGTGACGTAAAGACTTATTGAACCTGACCAATAATCTCGGTTGTCTAATAATAAGTTAAGGGCAAGTGTAATGGCATCTAATTGCAAGGCGATGTAGGGGATTACGCCAATAAAACAAATCAGCGTGACTACAAAGCCTAAAGAATTGGCATGGCCAAAACGTATGCTAATAAATTCAGCAATTGAGGAAATGTTATATTGCTTGCAAATGTCGCTAACGATTAACAATACCCGAAAACCGAAAAACATCACCAGCATAACACCTAGATAGGTCGGTACTAAAGGCCAACCAAATTGCGCCGCTTGTGTGGTGGTGCCAAAAAACGCCCAAGACGTACAATGTATACCAAGGGCTAAAGAATAAGCAGACGCAGGCAAACGTTTAACACGGTTGCCATAAGTAGCAACAGCGAACATGAACAACAAATAAACCAGTGTAATTGCAACTAAAGTCCATATTGAAAACATGCAATGTTCGCTCTTTTTTATATAGGCCTAAAGACCCTAGCCAATTTTCTTATATTTTAATCGATGAGGCTCTACTACATCATGACCATAGGTTTCTTTTAACCAAGTTTCATAATCATTATAGTTACCTTCGTAGAAGTTAACTTGTCCTTCATCTCTGTAATCTAAAATATGAGTAGCGACTCTATCTAAAAACCAACGGTCATGCGAAATAACTAAAACACAACCTGGAAACTCTAATATTGCATTTTCTAATGCTCGAAGTGTTTCAACATCCAAATCGTTAGTTGGCTCATCGAGTAATAATGTATTACCACCTGACTTTAACAGTTTGGCTAAATGTACTCGGTTGCGCTCGCCTCCAGATAAATCTTTAATGAATTTACCTTGGTCAGTCCCTTTAAAGTTAAAGCGGCTGCAATAGGCTCGGCTATTTATCTCAAACTTACCAATACGGATAATATCTTGACCGTCGGATATCTCTTGGAAAACGGTTTTGCTTTCATCCATATGATCTCTAAACTGCTCTACACTAGCTATTTCAACGGTATCACCAACATCAATAGTACCTGAGTCAGCTTGCTCTTTACCCGTTATCATTCTAAATAAAGTCGATTTACCCGCTCCGTTTGGCCCTATAATGCCTACTATAGCGCCCTTAGGGACTTTAAATGATAAATCTTCAATTAGTAGCCTGTCGTTATAAGATTTCTTTAAATTCGAAATTTCAATGACCTTGTCACCTAATCGTTCGCCAGGCGGAATAAATAACTCATTGGTTTCATTTCGCTTTTGATAATCGCCAGTACTTAGCTCTTCAAATCTAGACATTCTTGCTTTACTTTTAGCGTGTCGACCTTTGGGATTAGTTCTTACCCATTCAAGCTCTTGCTTAATTGATTTTTGTCGCGCATTTTCTGTACGTTCTTCTTGCGCTAAACGAGCTTCTTTCTGCTCAAGCCAAGTAGAGTAATTGCCTTCCCATGGAATACCTTCGCCACGGTCTAATTCTAAAATCCAACCCGCTACATTATCTAAGAAATACCTATCGTGGGTAATGGCTACCACAGTGCCTTCATAGTCATGAAGGAATCGTTCAAGCCAAGCCACTGATTCTGCATCCAAGTGGTTTGTTGGTTCATCTAAAAGTAACATTTCAGGCTTTTCTAGCAATAATTTACACAATGCTACTCGGCGCTGTTCCCCTCCAGAAAGTTTAGTAACGTCCGCATCCCAAGGTGGTAAACGCAACGCATTTGCTGCGCGCTCTAATGCGTTTTCAATATTGTGTCCATCCTTTGCTTGAATAATTGCTTCAAGTTCGCCTTGTTCTTTAGCTAAAGCATCAAAGTCTGCATCAGGCTCTGCATAAGCTGCGTATACCTGGTCAATGCGTTGCAAGGCATCCATGACATCCGCCACTGCTAATTCTATATTGCCTCGCACATCTTTGCTTTCATCTAGTTTCGGCTCTTGAGGTAAATAGCCTATCTTCAAGCCAGGCTGAGGGCGAGCTTCGCCTTCAATATCCGTGTCTATACCAGCCATAATTCTCAGCAGGGTTGATTTACCTGCTCCATTTAAACCAAGTACGCCTATTTTCGCCCCTGGAAAAAAACTTAAGCTGATGTTTTTAAGAATATGTCGGTTCGGTGGTACAATTTTGCCCACTCGGTGCATGCTGTATACGTATTGAGCCATGTTAAATAATGTTCCAATTTTTATTGTTTAGGTTCAGTGCAATATTGTAGTCTAGTTGTTATGTGTGTGTAAAAGAAACTTGTATTTATACTGAGCTTTATACATTGCTTATGTTGAATGTAACTGATTGGCTATTTTTTCTATGAGTAACTCGTGTTACATAATAAAAGGTTTACGCATAAAAGCTTATGTTTGTTAAGCTACTAAGAATACAAGATAATTAATAAACACTTGGCCTATCTAAAACTGAAAAGAATATTAAGGATGGTTTATGAAAAAAATGAGTTTGATGGAATTGGCAAACAAATTAGACGGTAAATTAGTTGGTGATGGAAACACCCTTATTACAGAAATGGCCAATTTAGCCACTGCTCAGCCGCATCAGTTATCTTTTTTATCCAACGCGAAATTTAAGGATGACCTAATTACAACAAAAGCGGGAGGTGTGCTAATAAAAGAAGCAGATGCAGCTACATTTAACGGGAATGCAATTATTGTTGCTGACCCTTATGTTGCGTTTGCAAAAGCGGCCCAACTACTTGATTCTACCCCCGTTCAAGACAAAGGAATAGCCGCTACTGCTACAGTAAGTGATACTGCAAAAATAGGTGAAAATGTTAGTATTGGGGCTGGCGCTGTGGTGTCTGCTAACGCTGAGTTGGCCGACAACGTAGTAATTGGTCCAAATTGCTTTGTAGGCGAGGGAGCAAAACTGGGTAGAGGCGTAAATTTACGTTCAAATGTCACTATTTATCATAGAGTACAGCTAGGTGACCGAGTCTCTATTCATAGTGGTACGGTTGTAGGAAGTGATGGTTTTGGCTATGCCAACGATAAAGGGAACTGGGTGAAGATACCTCAAACAGGTACGGTTATTATTGGTAATGATACTGAAATTGGCTCAAACACGAGCATTGATAGGGGCACCTTAGACGACACAATTATTGGCACAAACTGTATCATTGATAACTTAGTACATATTGCACACAATTGCGTGATTGGCGACCACACTTGTATTTGTGGCACTGTTGGGATGGCAGGTAGCGTGAAAATTGGGAAGTACGTTATTATTGCTGGTCAATGTGCTATCAACGGGCATATTAGTATTTGCGATAATGTTCAGCTAACGGGTTGTACAATGGTTATACAAGATATAACTGAGCCAGGTGTCTATTCTTCAGGTATCCCATCTCAACCAAATAGAGAGTGGCGAAAAAACACAGTACATGCCCGACAGCTCACCAAAATGGCAAGCAGAATAAAAACTTTAGAACGAGCACTAGATAAATAAACTTTTTTACACTAGTCGCACTGTTTATTTGTTTAGTGGCTATACAAATTCAATAAAAAAGATACAATACGGGCGTTTTTAAAAAGAGCGCCTGTGACGTTTCACATTTCTCTCTTTTCTTTTATTAATGCGTTTATCCCTCACTTCAGTAAAGGAGCCTTTATGCTTTCACGCAATATGAACATCGCCGATTTTGATCCAGAATTATCTGCCGCGATGGAAGCCGAGAAACAAAGACAAGAACATCATATTGAGCTGATTGCATCAGAAAACTATTGCAGTCCTCGTGTGCTTGAAGCCCAAGGTTCTCAGCTTACCAATAAATACGCAGAAGGCTATCCTGGCAAACGCTACTATGGTGGTTGTGAACATGTAGATGTGGCTGAAGAACTCGCAATAGAACGCGCTAAGGAATTGTTTGGTGCAGAGTATGCAAATGTTCAGCCGCATTCAGGCTCTCAAGCGAATACAGCCGTTTTCATGGCGCTAATTGAAGCAAATGATACTGTATTAGGAATGAGCCTAGCTGATGGTGGTCACTTAACTCATGGTTCCCATGTTAACTTTTCGGGTAAAACCTATAACGCAGTTCAGTACGGTCTTCACCCAGAAACTGGGATTATTGACTATGACAAAGTGGAAGAGCTAGCTCTAGAGCATAAACCTAAACTAATAATCGGTGGCTTTTCTGCTTACTCTGGTATTGTTGATTGGGCACGGTTTAGAGAAATTGCAGATAAAGTGGGTGCGTATTTGTTAGTTGATATGGCTCACGTTGCTGGTTTAGTGGCTGCGGGAATATATCCTAGCCCAATTAAACATGCACATGTAGTAACAACAACAACACATAAAACACTAGCTGGCCCACGAGGCGGATTGATTTTGTCTGCGTGCGGTGATGAAACTATTTATAAAAAACTAAATAGTTCTGTTTTTCCAGGTAATCAAGGTGGGCCGCTTTGCCACGTCATCGCTGCAAAAGCCGTTGCTTTTAAAGAAGCACTAGCGCCAGAGTTTAAAACCTATCAAGAGCAAGTATTGAAAAATGCTAAAACTATGTGTGACGTTCTGCAAAAACGTGGCTATAAAGTGGTATCAAATGGTACTGAAAACCATTTGTTCTTGCTTGACCTAATTGATAAAGATATTACTGGTAAAGATGCTGATGCTGCTTTAGGTAATGCGAATATAACAGTGAATAAAAACTCTGTACCGAACGATCCTCGTTCGCCTTTTGTAACTAGTGGTTTAAGAATTGGTACGCCAGCAATTACGCGCCGAGGTTTCAAAGAAGCAGAAGCTGATCAAGTAGCTAACTGGATATGTGATGTGTTAGATAACATCAATGATGAAAGTGTTATTGAATCAGTTAAAAAACAAGTAGTGACTTTGTGTGAACAGTTCCCTGTTTATTGCTAGTTAAAGCCTCTCTACAAATTTATATACTGTGAGCGAGTTGATTTTTATCAGCTCGTTTTTTATTTATATTGATATCAATATGAAATTATAAAAACAAATTAGGTACTGAAACTAGTCTGAATGAGTGATGTAACAACACTTAATTAAAAGGCATGCTAAACTAGTATTGATTTGCTTTAAAATAAACATATATTCATTTGTATTAAATAATATTAAACATAAAGGCATGTAACTATGTTTTGTCCATTCTGCGACGCACAAGATACCAAGGTTATTGATTCAAGGTTAGTAGCCGGTGGCGAACAAATTAGGCGTCGTAGGCAATGCATTGAATGTTCTGAACGCTATACTACATTTGAAGTGGCCGAGCTTGTAATGCCTAAAATTATAAAGCGCGACCAAACTAGAGAGCCGTTCAATGAAGATAAACTGACGTCTGGTTTGGCAAGAGCATTAGAAAAACGGCCTGTAAGTATAGAAGATATTGATAAGGCAATTAGTAAAATTAAATCAGAGCTTCGCGCAACAGGTGAACGAGAAGTGAGTAGTGAACTAATTGGCGAACTTATTATGAACGCTCTGAAAAAGTTAGATAAGGTAGCCTATGTAAGATTTGCATCTGTTTATCGTTCTTTCGAAGATGTAAAAGAGTTTGGTGAAGAAATAGCGAAATTGTCAGATGAGTAAATCAAGCTAACTGTTTCATGACTTCACTTCACCGTTCGGAACCAACATTAATCGATTCACTACACTTTCCAAATTGATGGCAACAAATCCTTTGAATACCTTTACTACCGATGATGCTAAATTTATGGCCAGAGCTTTAAAACTGGCTGAAAAAGGACGACATTCAACCACGCCTAATCCGCAAGTAGGTTGTGTTATTGTGAGCTCGCAGGGTGAAGTGATAGGAGAAGGGTTTCACAAAACAGCCGGTCAGGCCCATGCTGAAGTGTATGCTTTAAAACAAGCAGGCGATAAGGCAAAAGGCGCAACTGTCTACGTTACGCTTGAGCCATGTTCACACACTGGTCGAACGCCCCCATGCGCTGACGCCCTCATTAAAGCTGGGGTAAAAAAAGTCATCATATCTGCTATTGATCCAAATCCTGAAGTAAGCGGCGGTGGTATCGAGAGGTTAAAAACAGCTAATATTGAAGTTATATCTGGCTTGCAAGCTGAAGCTTCTTTTAAACAAAATGAAAAATTCTTTCATAGAATGTCTTTCAATAAACCGTTTATAACAGTTAAATTGGCTTCGAGTCTTGATGGTAAAACGGCACTTGCGAATGGAAAAAGCAAATGGATTACAAGTAAAGAAGCACGTTTGGATGTGCAAAAACACAGGGCAACAGCTTGCGCCATATTAACCGGTGCAGATACAGTTATTGCTGATAATCCTGCTATGAATATAAGAACGAACGAACTAACAAAAGACCTTGCTGAACAAGTTGGCGCCAGAGCAAATCCATTATTGCGCGTTATTATTGATGGTAAAAATAGATTAAATCAATCCGCATACCAAATTTTTGATCAAAATATTGCACCAACAATTGTTTACAATTTAAATGTGAACAACAAAATCTCTACAGCCTTACAATCTCAAGTTGGTGCTCAACCCAATTCAAGTAATCAATTTGTTTGTTTAGAAACCTTATTTGCTGCTCTTGCTAAAAAAGAAATCAATCATGTCTGGGTGGAAGCAGGTCCAACGCTTGCTGGTGCGTTAATTGGGCTAGGTTTGGTAAATAGGCTTGTGCTGTATCAAGCACCTTTAATTCTTGGAGATAAAGCGAAGAGCTTGATAAATTTGCATGAGATAACGGAATTAGGACAAGCAAAAAAAGCACGTATTGTTGAACAAAAAAGAGTAGGGCCTGATACTAAAACGGTATTTAATTTCGATTAAATTAGTTGAGGTCAACACTATCTAGTTAAAGTATTAAACTTAATCGATTTATTAGAAAAGAAGGCGATATTATTCAATAAATTAGGCTGTTTCTATGTTAATGGCAACAAATGAAAAGATAGAAATGAATAATTTTGGTAATCTATACAACCGAATTTTAAGTAACTAACCACCATACCTTAATTGTAAAGAGCACTTATGTTTACTGGAATCATTGAAGCAGTTGGCACCATCACTACACTAAATAATTTAGGCGACAATTATCGGCTTGTTGTTGATGTAGACAAACTTGATATGTCGGATGTGAAACTAGGTGACAGTATTGCAACTAGTGGCGTATGTTTGACGGTTGTGGATTTGACTAGTACGTCTTACTCAGCTGATGTTTCGGCAGAAACGATTAAATACACAGGGTTTGCAGACTACAAAGTTGGACACAAGGTAAACTTAGAAAAGGCGATGCGTGCTGATAGCCGTTTTGGTGGCCATATAGTAAGCGGGCATGTAGACGGCGTAGGTAAAGTAGAAAGAATTAACGAACACAGTAATTATGTTGAGGTGTGGGTGAAAGCCCCTGACGACTTAGCTAAGTATATTGCCCATAAAGGTTCAATAACGGTTGATGGCGTGAGTTTGACGGTGAACGAAGTGAAAGGGTCTTCCTTTATGCTTTGGCTTATTCCTCACACCCTAAAAGAAACCGTATTTGGTGGATACCGACCGGGTACTCAAGTTAACTTAGAAGTTGATGTTGTGGCGCGTTACTTAGAGCGCCTTCTTATGGGAGATAAGGCTAAAGATGCAAAAGAATCTTCAGACATTAGCATGAGTTTATTAGCTGAACATGGCTATTTGAAATAGAATACCGTGCTTTTCTTATTCCGATGGAATGAGCAAAGATTGTTTTATAATTTGTTGTTTAACCAATAAGTTATACTTTTTTGAAAAAGCTAACTAATCATTAGTAAATAATAGAGTTTTATATGGCACTTAATAGCACCGCAGAAATTATTGAAGATATGAAGCAAGGTAAAATGGTCATTCTTATGGACGATGAAGACCGAGAAAATGAAGGTGACCTAATAATGGCCGCAGAGCATGTTACGCCAGAAGCAATCAACTTTATGGTAACACATGCTCGAGGATTGGTTTGTTTACCCATGACTCAAGAGCGCTGTAAAAAACTAAAACTACCCTTAATGGTAGACAACAATGGTGCACAGTTTTCTACTAACTTTACCGTTTCTATAGAAGCGGCTGAAGGCGTGACAACAGGGATTTCTGCCGCTGATAGAGCTAAAACTATTCTGACCGCTGTAGATAAGAATGCGACAAGCGAAGATATTGTGCAACCTGGTCATATATTTCCGCTTATTGCTAAAGAAGGTGGCGTGTTAAATAGGGCTGGGCATACGGAAGCGGGTGTCGATTTAGCTCGCTTAGCTGATTGTGAACCTGCATCGGTTATTGTTGAAATATTAAACCCAGATGGTTCGATGGCAAGAAGGCCTGAGCTTGAGGTGTTTGCCAAAGAGCATGACTTAAAGATTGGTACCATTGCCGATTTAATCGAATATAGAAATCTAAACGAAACGACTATTGAAAAAGTGGCAACCTGTAAACTACCTACCATGCATGGCGAATTTGATCTTATTACATATAAAGATGTGATTGATGAACAAATTCATTTTGTGTTGCAGAAGGGGCCAATCGACCCTCATAAACCAACTCTTGTTAGAGTGCATTTGCATAATACATTGAGTGATCTTCTAGGCTCTACTCGTGCAATTAATCGCTCAATGCCATTAGATAAAGCGATGCAACGTATTGCAAAAGATAATGGCGTGATTGTTCTATTGGGTAAAAAAGAAGATTTAATTGCCCAAGTAAAGCAGTTTGAAGCGGAAGATAATGACCAAGTTGCAAAAGGCAAAACATGGCAAGGATCTTCAAGAACTGTGGGGGTTGGCAGTCAAATTCTGGCTAATTTAGGCATAAAGCAAATGCGCTTACTAAGCAAGCCTGTTAAATACTCTGCCTTATCAGGATTTGGCTTAGAAGTTGTTGAATATATTCACGATTAATTTATTAACTCAATCAATTAAAATAGTTTTAAACAAACTCAATAAAAAAATGCGTGTTGGTTAGCTGTGTATGCTATACTTCGCGCCGTTTTTATCAGGAGCAAAGACCTATGAAAGTCATTGAAGGTAATATTCGAGCCACTGGCAAAAAATTTGCTGTGTTAGTATCGCGTTTTAACAGTTTTGTTGTAGAAAGTTTGCTTGATGGTGCGTTAGATACACTTGAACGCCATGGTGAAGTAAATCCTGATGATATTACAATCATACGCGTGCCAGGCGCATATGAACTGCCTTTAGTTGCTAAAAAGGCTGCAGAATCAGGTAAATTTGACGGTATTATTGCGTTAGGTGCAGTTATTCGAGGCGGCACACCGCATTTTGATTTTGTAGCAGGCGAATGCAATAAAGGCTTAGCTCAAGTATCACTAGATTCTTCCATTCCATTAGCATTTGGTGTTATCACTACAGATACAATCGAACAAGCTATCGAGCGTTCAGGTACAAAAGCTGGAAACAAAGGCTCTGAAGCAGCTCATTCAGCACTAGAAATGGTTAATGTCATAGCTGCCATAGACGAGGCTCTATAAGTGAAAGTAGCAAATCGAAAGCGCGCCAGAGTGCTAGCGCTTCAGGCTTTGTATGCCTGGTTATTAAGTGGTAATGACATAAAACAAGTTGAATTGTCAATTGTTACCACTAATGACATGACTAAAGTTGACATGGAATACTTTCAATCAATATTAGCCGGTATCGCAAATGATCCTGAAAAAATTGATGCAGCTTATAAACCTTATTTAGGGCGTTTGCCGGAAGAGTTAGACCCAATTGAAAAATGCATTCTGCGTCTTGCAACATTTGAATTGATTGATCGAATAGATACGCCATTTAAAGTTGTCATTAACGAATCGATAGAGCTTGCTAAGACGTTTGGTGCTGAAGAAAGCCATAAATTTATCAATGGTGCGTTAGACAAAGCCGTTAGATATTTAAGAAAAGATGAAAGAATCTAAGTTTTGAATGAATTTAGCTTAATAAAGCGCTATTTTGCAGATGCAAGCTATGTCCGAAAGGATGTTCTTGTAGGCATTGGTGATGACGCCGCTGTAACTAAAACTCCTGAAAACCAGATGCTTGCCACTACTACAGATACACTTGTTCAAGGTGTGCATTTCTTACCTAATTCAACTCCCCAAGATATTGCTCATAAGGCTATAGCGGTTAACATGAGTGATTTAGCGGCTATGGGCGCCGAGCCAAGCTGGATCAGTTTGTCTATGAGTGTTCCTGAATTAGACGAAGAGTGGTTGCAAGGGTTTAGCGAAAAATTAAAACAATTAACAGAATATTATTCAATCCAATTAATTGGAGGCGATACGGTTAAAGGCCCACTTTCAATCACTATTACTGCCCAAGGATTTGTGCCAGAACAAAGCATATTAACGCGTTCTGGAGCAAAAAACGGTGATTGGCTGTTTGTAACCGGTACGTTAGGCGATGCAGGCGCAGGACTTGATATTTTAAAGCATGACCTAAATGTAGAAGACTACGAAGACAAACAGTTTCTAATTAATAGACATCGCCGACCATCTCCCAGAGTAATAGCAGGTACGGTATTGCGTCGTTTGGCAACCTCTTGTATCGATGTATCCGATGGCCTTTTACAAGATGTAATGCACATAGCAAATACATCTGACGTAGGCGTTATAATTAACCTTGATAAGTTACCAATATCAGGCGCACTGGGCAGAAATGTAGCAGACTTAGAGCAAGCGCTCACTTATGCTTGTATTTCTGGGGATGATTACGAATTATTGTTTACTGTGCCGGAAGAGCATCGAACCACAGTACAAACTGCGCTTGATAGTTATTCTGTTCCTTATACATGCATAGGACAAATGACAGGCGCAACTGGTAAACTTGATTTACGTCTTGATGAAGAGCCGTTTGAGTTTAAAGAGCCGTATGCTAAAGGTTATCAACACTTTTAACTACTATGGACAATAGCCTTAGAAAAAAAGTCAACTTAACTAATCCCTATCACTTCTTAGGGTTTGGTTTTGGTTCAGGCTTAATCCCTTTAATGCCTGGTACTATGGGTTCGTTAGCTGCTGTTCCTCTTATACTAGCGATGGGGTTTGTAAACGTATCTATTTATATAGTCATTACTATTTTTGCTACAGTTTTAGGTGTACTTATTTGTAAAAAAGTCAGTGAAGACCTTGGTGTTCACGATCATGGGTCTATTGTATGGGATGAGATTGCTGGGATGATGGTGGTGTTTATTGCCATTCCGATTACGTGGTATAACCTACTGATTGGCTTTGTTTTATTTCGCATTTTTGATATTTGGAAACCGTGGCCAATCAGTTTTTTGGACAAACATATTCATGGTGGTTTCGGGATCATGATTGACGATATTGTAGCGGGAATATTTGCATTATTGGTGATGCATGCATGGTTAGTACTGCAGATGAATTACGTAATTTAGTTATTAAATATTCGAATTTTGATCTTTACTACTTTTCACTAAAATTAGCTAATCAAAATAACTTTTAATAGACGCTACTATTCCATCTGCATCAATGCCAAGTTCATTGTACATTTCTTGTTGCGTGCCTTGCATGATAAATTCATCTGGTAAGCCAAGTGTTAAAACGTGACAAAGCTTCTTGTTATGTTGCAAGGCTTCCATAACAGCACTTCCTGCACCACCTTTAATTGCACCATCTTCTAGCGTGACAAGTAAGTCATACTCTTCGCTAGCTTGGCAAATTGCTTCTTCATCAATTGGCTTAACAAACCGCATGTCTATCAAGGCAGTATTGAGTGATTCTGATGCTTTTACTGCTTCAGGTAAAAGCGTACCAAAATTCAGAATAGCGACTTTTTGAATGGTTTTATTGCTTGCACCAGCATCAATTTTTCTAATTAATTTGCTTTTACCAATTTCGATTAATTCCATTACATCTGCTACATCAATCCCCATTCCGCTTCCTCTTGGATAGCGAACACTTGCTGGTTGCTGTGCTTTATGTCCGGTATATAACATGTTTCGACATTCAGACTCATCTGATGGAGTCATAATTAACATATTGGGTATACAACGCAAATATGGAATATCAAAAGCCCCCTGATGAGTAGGGCCATCTGCGCCAACTAAACCGGCTCTATCTATTGCAAATAAAACAGGTAGGTTTTGCAATGCAACATCATGAATGAGTTGGTCATAACCTCGTTGTAAAAAAGTAGAATAAATTGCCACTACCGCATTCTTTCCTTCACGAGCTAAACCAGCAGCTAGCGTCACGGAATGTTGTTCGGCAATAGCGACATCAAAATATTGTTTCGGATAGGTTTGCGAGAACTTAACCATCCCTGACCCTTCTCTCATCGCTGGAGTAATGGCAACCAAGTTTTTATCTTGCGATGCCATGTCGCATAACCAATTACCGAAAATAGCTGAGAAATTTGGTTTGCTAGGTTTAGCGACAGGAAACTTTTCTGTTGTATGATCAAACTTTGGAACTGCATGCCACTTTATAGGATCTTGTTCAGCCTGCTGATAGCCTTTTCCTTTTTTGGTAACCACATGTAAAATCTTAGGCCCATCCAGTTTTCGCATATTTGATAAAGTAGTAACGAGTGCATCTACATCATGGCCATCAATCGGGCCAATATAGTTAAAGCCTAACTCTTCAAAAATAGTTCCAGGTATAACCATACCTTTAATATGCTCTTCCGCTTTACTTGCTAGTTCTTTGATTGGTGGGACGTTAGATAAAATCTTTTTACCTTCATCGCGAATTGAATTAAAAAATTGACCAGTTAAAAGTCGTGCTAAATGACTATTCAAAGCGCCAACATTTTCAGAAATTGACATTTCATTGTCATTAAGAATTACTAATAAGTCTTTATGTAGATCGCCCGCATGGTTAAGCGCTTCAAATGCTAAGCCTGCGGTTAGTGCACCATCACCAATAACAGCAACAACTTTTCTACCTTTATTTTCGTCTTCAGCTGCAATTGCCATCCCAAGTGCGGCACTTATTGACGTTGAAGAATGTCCTACGGCAAATGTATCGTATTCACTTTCTTCAGGCCATGGAAAAGGGTGCAATCCACCTTTTTGCCTGATGGTTGTCATACGTTCTCTGCGACCAGTTAATATTTTATGGGGATATGCTTGATGGCCTACATCCCAAACAACTCTGTCAAAAGGTGTATTGAAGACATAATGCAAAGCTACAGTGAGTTCTACCGTCCCTAAACCAGAAGCAAAGTGGCCACTACTTTTACTCACGCTATTAAGTAAATATCTGCGAAGCTCATTCGCGACCGATTTCAGTTTGCTTTTGGGTAACTGCCTAAGTTCGCTAGGTAAATTAGCGTTGATTAGATTAGGGTAGTCATTCAGGTTTAAACTCATTAATATTACTTCTTCTCTTTATAAAAATACTGGCTTTTTTAATAGGTTCTGGTAACCATGAAGTCAGTGAACGTCGCTAAATTATTGGTATTATACGGTAATGTACGTAATGCTTGAATGGCTTGTTCATGTTGATGTGCAAGTTTCTTCTTTGCACCGTCTAAGCCTAATAACGATACAAAGGTCGACTTATTGCTTTCATCGTCTGAACCCTGTGGCTTTCCAAGCGTTTCTGTGCTTGAGATAATATCTAATATATCGTCTTGGATTTGGAAAGCTAGACCAATGTGTGAAGCGAATTTCAATATATTTGATAATTCACCTTTTTTTATTCGGTTATCTAAAATACACGGCAAACTTACGCTAGCGCTTAACAGTGCACCTGTCTTTAAACGGTGTAGCTGATTTAATTCGTCAAGGTTAATTTTTTTATTGGTAGCAGATAAATCTAAACTTTGTCCACCTACCATACCTTGTGGTCCTGCTGCTTTTGCCAATGTCGAAATTAATGACACTTTAATTTCAGACGTTAAGTTAGGATCTTTACTCAATATCTCAAATGCTAAGCTTTGCAATGCGTCACCCGCAAGAATGGCGGTAGCTTCATCAAACTTTATATGACAAGTAGGTGACCCTCTTCGTAAATCATCGTCATCCATAGCTGGTAGATCATCATGTACTAATGAATATGCATGAATACATTCAATTGATAATGCTATAGGGGCAAGTAAATGCTTTTCTATTTCTAGCATTTCACCAATTAAATAGACTAGGAGTGGGCGCATGCGCTTTCCACCATTGAGTAAAGCATACTCAATGGCTTCGTAAAGCTTAGGTTCTATTGCTTTTTGATCACGAATGAAGTGTGTAAAATATTCAGTTAGGTGTTGCGTAGCAATTAGCCGTATTGTTTCTAGCTCTTTAGGTACTGACATATAGCAGCCTAGCTTTGCTCAGAAAAATCGCTTAGCGAGTCTTGACCATTTGTTAATATTTGTACCTTTTGTTCAGCTTCTTGCAGTAATTTTTGAGTGTGCCTAGCTAATGCAACGCCGCGTTCAAATTGCTTTAAAGAAGCATCAAGAGGCGTCTCACCGCGTTCCATTTCTAACACAATAGTATCAAGCTCTTTCATTGCTTCTTCAAAAGATAATTCTTCTATTTTCATGTTTGTTCAGTGTTTATATTTAATTCGTAGAACCTTAACCGAGCAAGGCTTTAAATTCAATCGATAGTGTTATAAATACCCGAATATTTAATAAAGAAAATAAGTGATTTGCCGTTAACAAAACAAAGTAAAAAGCCAAATTTGTTAAAAGTAGACTGTAAATATCTGCATTTGCTTTGTAATACCAAATAATAACGCAATTTTTAGCGATGAATTTCTGGCCTTTATATCTAATTTAACGGGAGTGAAATGTGGATTTAGCTACCATTATTGGTTTCCTTGGTGCCCTTGGTTTTGTAATCATGGCTATGGTACTTGGTGGAGACCTCGGTATCTTTTTCAATATACCATCAGTACTTATTGTATTTGGTGGTTCTATTTTTGTTGTTCTCATGCAATACCCTCTAAGTCAATTCTTGGGAGCGGGTAAAGTCGCAGGTAAAGCATTTGCATTTAAACTCCAGACCCCTGAAGAATTAATTGAAAAGATTGTTGAAATGGCTGATGCCGCTCGCAAAGGCGGATTTTTGGCACTTGAAGAAGCTGAGATAGAAAACTCCTTTATGCAGAAAGGCGTGGATATGCTGGTAGATGGTCATGATGTAGATGTCGTCAGAACAACTATGGGTAAAGATATTACTAATACCACAGAGCGCCATGATGCGGGTTCAGTGATATTTAAGTCGTTGGGGGATGTTGCACCAGCAATGGGAATGATAGGTACACTGATTGGTTTGGTAGCCATGTTATCTAATATGGATGATCCTAAAGCGATCGGTCCTGCCATGGCGGTTGCTCTTTTAACTACTCTTTATGGCGCTATGCTAGCCAATTTATTCTGTTTACCTATTGCATTTAAATTGACAGTGCGGGCTGCCGAAGAAAAGCTTAATCAAAGTTTGATATTAGACGGTATTCTAGGAATTGCTGATGGTCAGAACCCGCGTGTTATTGAAGGCGTGTTAAAAGGCTATATTGCCGAAGGTAAACGCAGTAGCGGTGAGGAGGAGTAATGGATGATGAATGCCCAAAATGTCCTCCCGAAGGCCTGCCTGCATGGATGGGTACTTTTGCTGATTTAATGTCTTTATTAATGTGCTTTTTTGTATTGTTACTGTCTTTTTCAGAAATGGATGTAAAAAAGTTTAAGCAAATTGCTGGTTCAATGAAGTTTGCATTCGGTGTTCAAAATAAAATTGAATTAAAAGATATTCCAAAAGGTACCAGTGTGGTCGCCTTAGAATTTCGACCTGGAAAACCTGACCCTACACCAATAGAAACGGTGCAACAGGTTACCCAAGATATCACTAAACCGATGTTGAACTTCCAAGAAGGAGAATCAGACTCCGCCGGTGGAAGACAAAAACAAAAGGGCACCTTTAGAGGTGGGCAGTCGCCGCAAACAGCAAACCAAACGGCTGCTGCCGCAGCCGCCGCGTCTGAGAAAGAAAATCAAGAACAAAATAAAAAGAAAATTGAAGATTTGTTACAAAAAGAAATAAAAGACGGTGCAATTGATGTTGAAAATTTAGGTCAGCAAATTGTTATTCGTATTAGAGAAAGTGGTTCATTTTCAGAGGGTTCTGCATTTTTACAGCCCCAATTTATTCCAGTTATTCAAAAACTCGGCGTACTATTAAATGATATGCCGGGCAAAGTCGAAATTACAGGGCACAGCGATAGTGTACAAATTGCTAATGAACTTTATCGTTCTATTTGGGATTTATCTGCACAGCGCGCAGTTGCAGTGGCCGAAGAGCTAAGAAATGCTAGAGGATTTGATGAAACTAGGATGCGAATAATAGGAAGAGCAGACACTCAACCTATTAATACAAAGGATACAGCGGCAGCACGAGCTGAAAATCGCAGAGTTGAAATTGCAATTACACAAGGGGACCCGAAATTTACTGACCCCATTTCAGTGCTAGAGCCTTAGCTTAACCTCTTGATAGCGGTAAACGATTGTCAGGTTTTCTCATTACCAATTGGAGAGTACTAATTGTGCGCTCCAAGAATCCACCTTCGCAATAATTCAAGTAATATTGCCACATACGCATAAATCTATCATCGTAGCCATCTTCAGCTAGTGCTTGGGCTTGCTGATTAAAAGCAATGCACCAATCTCTTAGTGTTTGCGCATAGTCTAGACCAATATCTTGTACATCAGATATAGACATATCGGTATCACTTTTGAGATGTTTATTTATCACCATTTGCGATGGTAAAAATCCACCCGGGAAAATATACTTTTGAATAAAGTCTACGCTATTTGAGTAAGAATCGTAGCGTCTGTCATCTATTGTGATTGATTGAAGTAGCATTAAACCATCGCTTTTTAATAACGAAGAGCACTTAGTGAAGAAAGTGGTCAAATAACGCTTACCAACAGCTTCAATCATTTCAATTGAAACAAGTTTGTCGTATTTGCCTTCAAGCAATCGGTAGTCTTTTTTCAAAAGCGTGATATTGTCTGATAACCCTTCTTTATCAATCCATTTTTGTGCATATGCATGCTGCTCTTCGGAAATAGTTGTTGTTGTTACCTTACACCCATAAAATTTAGCAGCATGTATAGCTAAACCGCCCCAGCCCGTTCCAATTTCTAGCAGGTGATCAGTTTCTTTTAGCTGTAATTTTTCGCATATAGTATGTAACTTATGTTGCTGCGCTTCAGCTAAACTGGCATTTGCATCTGGATAAATTGCCGCAGAATACATCATTGAACGGTCTAAAAATTTGGTATATAGCTTATTACCTAAATCATAGTGAGCAGAAATATTTCTTCTGGCTTGTTCTGCTGAATTACGGTTGGCAAAGTGACTAATTTTAAGAGCGGGCATGGTTACCCACTTGAATCTATTTTCCCATTCATCTAAAACGGGTAAATTACGTGCGAAAATTCGAATTACATTGGTCAAGTTAGGTGATTCCCATAAATTGTCCATATAGGTTTCACCAGATGCGACGCTTCCTCCCAATAATAATTTGGGGTAAGCAGCTGAATCTAAAATATTTACTTCTGCATGTAAATCATGGTGTTTATTTCCATACTCACCCACTAATTGACCTTGCTCTTTGATGACCATATGTCCATTTGGTAATCTACTTAAAACGTTTAAAAATATTGACCTACATGTTTTTTCCCAGAAACTAGGAGAAACGGTGCTTGGCATTGTTTGTTCAGCATGTGACATTTATTTATTCCTTCACTTATTCGTGTGATTAAGGGTGCGTATAAATGGGTACGCGTTTAAAAAATAACTTAATAGCTTGCCAGTAAATACTAACAACGGTTTTAATACTCATACTAGGAATCGATAAAAGTGCCTTTCTCAGTGACTTTGTGGTTAAAGGCTCTTTTTGCAAATCTAATGCAGCTTCAAAGTGTTTGCTTTCTTTGTAACAACTTAAGTGTAGCTTTAGGTTTTGATTCGGTTGTTTTATCCTCCACTTATATATCATGTCCATTGGATTAAATGGTGAAACATGAAAAGCCTTTTTATTGTCATTTTGCGTTTCTAAATCCACTAAATAATGATGCCTCTTATTCCAAGGTGTATTACTTACTTCTGCCAGTAAGTGCGTAAACAGTCCTTCATAATTTCTCAAGTAATAAAAGTTTACTGGGCTAAAATAAATACCAAATGTTCTAACCTGTCCCAATAGGAATACCTCTCCAGCAAGCGGTGTACCAGATAGTTCATTCATTTTCTCTAACACAGCTTGCTCTAAAGGTTGTGAAATATCGCCGAGGTAATCTTCTCGTTTAAAATTAACTAGGCTCATTCCTTTTTTACCGTTAGAAAAACCACTAACAGATTCTGTTAATGCCTCCATTTCACTGAGTTTTAACCAATATAAATAGATGTGGTAATTAAATTCATGTACTTTGGGTATGCTTCTTCTATGAAATACGTTCCCAGAATAAATGGCACTTTCTTTAACCTGAGTTGCGTTTAATTTAGGCAAGTGTTCTGTTATTGAGTTTTTCTGAATCTGTGAATCCATGTCAGATTTGTCCGATTGTTTCACCATTTGGCTCACAGCGTTGCTCCAAACCGTTTTGCTACATCTAATGCGCTTCTCACCCCATCTTCATGAAATCCGTTGTACCAATAAGCACCACAAAAATGGATGCCATCTACTCCACATATTAACGCGCGGTTTTCCTGAGCTCTTACCATTTCAGGGCTAAATTGAGGGTGAGCATAACTATATTTGCCTAATATACTGTCTTTGTTAATTTCGGATGAATTATTTAATGTCACACAAAAGGTAGTATCACTTTCAATTCGCTGCAATATATTCATGTTATAAGTCACGCTTGCTGGTGCTTGGGCCTCTTCTTGTTCACCTCTAATTAAGTAATTCCAGCTAGCCCATGCTAATTTACGTTTGGGCAATTGTGTGGTGTCGGTATGAAGCACTACGTCGTTATCTGAATATGGAATAGCAGATAAAATGTGATTAATATTTCCTGCATGCTCGGTTTCAAAACTTTGTAAATTAAGCATTTTTAACGCTTGGTCGCTATGACACGCAAAAACAACTTGGTCAAAATACTCTTGCTTCCCATTGCTGGTAACGTGAAAGCGGTTTTCTACCTTTTCTACCAAAGATACTGGGCTACTCAAACGAATTTTATCTTTATAGCTAGACGTTAGAGGATCAACATACATATTTGACCCGCCAATTAGCGTGTACCATTGCGGCCTATTGGTAATATTAAGCAAGCCGTGATTGTTGAAAAATTTCAGGAAAAAAGATAACGGAAAATTAGCTGAAGCTTCCAACGACGTTGACCAAATAGCGGCACACATTGGTAAAATATAATTTTGTGTAAACGCGTCACTTAACTTGTGTTGATTGATAAACTCCAAGAGCGTTACGTTTTCAGTATCATTTCCTTCATTTAAATGGGCTTTGCAAATTTTATTAAACTTAACGATATCGAGTACCAAACGATAAAATTTCGGAGATAAGAAGTTTCGTCTTTGAGCAAAAAGGCTGTTGAGTGTATTGCCATTATATTCAAGGCCAGAATCTATATTTTTAACACTGAAACTCATTTCAGTTGGCTGTGTTTTAACGTTCAACTTATCTAATAATTTTATAAAGTTTGGGTATGTCCAATCATTATAAACAATGAAACCAGTATCAATGGAATAGGTTCTTTCGTTAACAACTACTTGTTTTGTTGCTGTATGACCACCAATATAATCATTTGCTTCAAATACTGTAATGTCTGCTTTTTGATTTAGAAGATATGCAGATGTCATTCCTGCAATGCCGGTGCCGATAATAGCAACTTTTTGGGTCATGATTTAGTTTGCTCTTTGAGTTTGTTATTTTTATTGTTCTTTGAAAGCGATCCACGCATATTTACACATATTTTCTTGTGAATAAATTCAGGCATTAAGTTTAATAGACGAATCATCCAACTGAACCGTCGAGGAAAATAAACACTAGAACGGGCACTCAATATGCCATTTAGCATATATACCGCTGCTTCATCTGCCGTGATCGCCATCGGCATTGGGAAATCGTTTTTACTGGTAAGCGGTGTTTTAACGAATCCTGGTGACATGCTCTGGACCGCAATTCCCCTGCTTGCTAAATCAACTTCAAAGCTTTTGCATGCATAATTTAATGCAGCTTTACTCGCGCCATATGCTTGGCTTCGAGTGAATGGTAATAAACGAGCAAGGCTGTCCACAAATACCAATTTGTTACCTTTTTTCAAGTTAGGTAGCAAACTTGCTACAACATTCATTACGCCGAACAAATTAATATCAAACACGCGCCTGAACATATCAGGCTCAATATTTTTTATGTTGACATACTCACAAGTACCAGCGTTTAAAACCGCGATATCGCATTCAACCGAACTCAGTGCTTGTCGCGTCTCATTTTCATCAGTCACATCAAATTTTAGTGTAGTAACATTATCGAGCACAGATAATTCATCTAACTTGTTTTGATTTCGACCACACGCGATTACATGATGCCCTTGCTTGCTTGCTTCTTTCGCTAACGCCTCTCCTAAACCTGAGGTAGCGCCAGTAATCAAAATTTTGGTCATCGTTAACTACTCCGTTGATAGCAAATCTGGTGAAAACCCTATTTTGTAAACTTACTCATTAAAATATAAGTTAATCAAACCAAAGCAATTTTAGTCTGTTTTGCTATTCAAAATATTTATTAGGTAATATAAGAATAGATGCTTTTTGCCACTAAGCTATATGAAATAACAATCAATGTTTAATGATGGCTGAGCTATCACTATTCCAACGCTTATTTCGACAGAGCTATCTATGTTCTTCATAAAACAACGGCCAGACAAGTAACATGGATGCATTTGCCTGCCCTATTAATGTTATGTATGGGATTCTTTACGCCCGAATGTGCACCCAGATCAATTGGTTAATTTTTTTTAATAAGTGCTCAATAACAGGGGGTGTGGACTTTTTTGTATACAAAAGTCTACTGTTTATCATATTTCTTTGTGTTTGAATTTGTGACCTAAAATAATGCTTGTTCTGTACAAACAGTAACGCAAAACACTTAAGCATAGTATGTAATTATGATACTGCCACTTTTTCCACTATCTTCCCATATCTTGCCCGAGGGCAGGATGGCCCTGCGCATCTTCGAACAACGATATGTCAGGATGATTAAAAATGCATGTTCTTCTAACTCCGGGTTTGTAATTTGTATGCTCAACAGTAATGGAGATAAATCTAATAATTCACATATATTCCCCACTGGTACGCATTGCTCTGTAGTTGATTTTGATGTTTTGCAAGACGGTTTTTTAGGGGTAACGGTAGAAGGCATGCATTGCGTATCAATAGACACAATATCTACCGAAACTGATGGCCTTAGAATAGGCGAATGCAATAAAGTTGAACCATGGGGATGCGACGTCGATTTAGAGCTGCTCCATCCAATGAATAAACGGTTAGAAGAAATTTTCGATAAATACCCAGAGATAAGCTCTCTATACAACGAGTTGAAATTTAACGATCCAATATGGGTAATAAATAGATGGATAGAGCTTTTGCCTGTTGGGGCGAAGCAAAAGCAATATTTTTTAGAGCAGCAAGACTGTACAAAAGTGATTAAGTATTTGAATGAACTGATCGAATAAACCGCAAATTAGCACGTTACATCAGGAAAAACCTTACAATAAATTAATTTTATTTAACTATCTAGTTGAAAAACTTTCGCTATACTCAAAACATACTACAATAATATTACGACTAAGGTAGAGTAACTCATGCTAATTGGAATTCCTTTGGACCAAAAACGAAACGATACTCGACAACCTAAAGAGTGCTCAGCAGAAATGTCTGCGCACTTAGATACTGTAGCCAAACAGCGTTGCAAGGTTTCATTTTCTAAGGTGTTTAGTTATTTTGCACCTCGCTTACGTTCGTATGCGCTAAAACAAATGGGCAATGAAGCATTGGCGATGGAACTTGTACAAGACACAATGTCAAATGTTTGGCAAAAAGCGCACCTATTCAATTCTGAAAAAGGATCGCCTTCTACATGGATATTCACAATAGCAAGGAACATACGTTTTGACATGCTCAGAAAGCTTCAAAACAGAAAAGAAGATGTTTGTTCTGACGACCTGTGGCCTGTATTATGCGAGCAAACTGCAGACACTAAAACCGCTCCACTCGACGAACAAATTACGCTTGAGCAGGTAGGTCATTACTTCGATGATTTACCAGTAAAGCAAAAGAAAGTCATTGAAGCGATTTATATATCTGGCAAGTCTCAGCAAGAAGTTGCTGATGAATTAGAAATACCATTAGGAACCGTTAAATCTAGAACACGTCTGGCGTTACAGCGTTTAAAGGACATGTTAAAGGAACATGATTAAGCTTCATCCAACTGATTCCGATTTAGTTGACTTTGTAGAAGGCACGTTGTCTCCTGCAAAGTCCCTACTTGTATCCGCACACTGTGACATGTGCAACTGCTGTCGTGAAAAATCAGAAATATTTACAGAGCAACTTGCCTCTAAAGTGTTTGATGAACCAGAACAATCTACATCAATTCTTTCAGACTTTGTTAATATGTTTAGTGAAATTACAGAAGATGAGGAATTGGCTAGCACCAATAATAATGGAATTTTAGCCAACCCATCAAATGTACTTCAACAAATAATTAAAAATGAATTGAGGGATTCAAGAAACCATCCAAATCTTACGAAAAGCGACGCACTGTACCTAGATGGTCGAAAATTTATATTACCCAAAACCTTAATTCGTTTTACTGATAGGCTAGGTGAGTGGTCGAAACTTGTTGGCAAGTTGTGGCAGGCTCAAATTGACATTGGTAACGGACAACTAGCACAATTTATATATATGGAAAAGGATGGTTCAATTCCAGAACATACCCATAAGGGGAATGAGCTAACGCTGGTTATCGATGGTGAATTTTCGGATGGTATCAGCCAATATGATTCAGGTGATTATATTAACCTCAACAGCAGCCATACACACACTCCTTGTACTGCTTCTGAAGAAGGTTGTTTGGTGTTTAGCGTGATAGACCAACCGTTATATTTCACTTCAGGGTGGGCTAAGTTAGTTAACCCACTTAGTAATCTTTACTTTAAAGTTAATTCCGGTCAGTCCATTTCTATTAGCAAATCTTAAAGCGTTCCCTCGCTTTTTTAACACTTTATTTATTGAATAAATTCGCTTTCTGGATAATTCAATTTAAGCGTTTTCATTGCGTTTGTTTTTAACTCATCTAAACCTAGCTGATCATAGCTAGCGACCATTATTTCTAATGCTGGTTGAACATGGCTAGTGTCACTAAAATGCTCAATTACGTAACGCCCTCTGTTAGCTGCTGCAACCCAGGCCTCTCTTCTCATATAGAATCGAGCTACATGAATTTCATATTTTGCTAGCCTACTTTTTATGTAAAGCATTCTCTGTTTAGAGTCTTTGGCGTACTTTGAATCAGGATATTTTTCTAATAAACGCCTAAAGTCTTCAAACGCTTCTCTTGAATTTGACGGATCACGATCGGCTCTATCAACGCCCAAAAGCTCTTGAAATATGTTTGTATCTTGCTCCATATTAGTTAATCCACGCATATATAAAGCGTACTCTACATCTGCATGATTAGGATTTAACCGAATGAAACGGTCTATTGTGGCAAGTGTTTTTTCTATATCTCTACTTTTATAATAAGCATAAATTAGGTCTAGTTGTACTTGATGAGAAAGTGGACCAAAAGGAAATTTAGAATCAATACTACTGAGCATTTGTGCAGCTGCAGTAAAATTACCATTATCTAAACTACGCTTTGCATCTTCATACATAGCTGTTGCACCTTGATTTTGAACCATTTCTCGTTCTTTATCTTCCACACTACTACAACCAGAAAGCACCAGACCGGTAATGATTATTCCAAGAGGCAAAATTTTATTACGCAATGTTTTATTCCATTTATCTTAAGATTTACATTCAAAATTACCCAACACATTGAGAAGTTCTCAGTAGAACCACCACATGCAATGAGTATTCGTATTAAATGCTTGTTATACTATTATCATATTTCATTAGTATATCAAGATTATGACTGAATCTGACAATAATATCTGTTTAAATGCGACAGTTCCAGACGAGCATTATAATAGCAGACTAGACCAATCTATTGCGCGTTTGTTCCCTAATTATTCTCGTTCTAAACTAAAAGAATGGATCTTAGCGGGAAACGTGCAAGTAAACGATGTGAAAATTGATGCGCCAAGGCATAAACTTAAAGGTGGTGAAACAATTTCAGTAAATGCTGAACAACAAATTCAAGTTTTTAACCAAGCTGAATCCATAAAGTTAGATATAGTGTTTGAAGATGATGATATTTTAATCATCAATAAGCCTGCAAATTTAGTTGTGCACCCAGGAGCGGGCAACCCAAGCGGAACGGTTTTAAATGCGCTTTTAAGTCACTATCCAGAAATAGAGAATGTGCCCCGTGCAGGTATTGTGCATCGCTTAGATAAAGACACGACGGGTTTGATGGTAATTGCAAAAAATTTGTCAGCGCAAACTAGCTTGGTTAATCAACTGCAAGAAAGAGAAATGGGCCGAGAATATGAAGCTGTTGTAATCGGTAATATGGTAGCTGGTGGTATGGTTGAATCAAATATTGGTCGCCATCCTACCAAACGCACACTTATGGCTGTAACGGCAGTTGGTAAGCCTGCCGTAACGCATTACCGAGTGAAGCAAAAGTTTAGAGCACATACTCACCTTAGATTAAAACTAGAAACCGGGAGGACTCATCAAATAAGAGTGCATATGACTCATATAAAACACCCTCTAGTTGGAGATATTCAATATGGTGGAAGGCCACGTTTGCCCAAGCATGCAAGTCCTGAGTTTGTTGAATCGTTGCAAGGTTTCAGAAGGCAAGCTTTACATGCTATACAGTTAAGCCTAACACATCCTAAATCTGGCGAGCAAATGACTTGGACAGCGCCAATTCCTAAAGATTTTGAGCAATTATTAGCTAGTTTAAGTGATGATTTGAAAAGAAATGGCATGCCTGATACTTGGTAATGATAAAGCTATAAATGATTTTTAAGCCGAATAATCCATTAGGTGCCAACATAGTATGTTTTACGACTAGTGTAATAGGTGGGGTGAGTGATGGCCCTTATGATTCTTTGAATTTAGGTGCTCATGTTGGTGATGACAAGAATAATGTAAATGCTAATCGCAGAATACTTAAGTCAATACTGTTCAAAGAGTTGGAAGCATTGAAAAGTGTTGAAAAGCCGTTAAGTTTAGGTGGATGTCACTTTAAATGGTTGAATCAGGAACATACTATAAACCATCAGTTATATGAATCTGCTAAATTTGATTCTAACTTACCTTGCGACAGTATTTCGACAATGAGCATTAATAATCCACTCGTTGTAATGACAGCTGATTGTATGCCTATTGTAATTAGTTCAACCTCGGGCCGAATTAGTGCAATCCATGCAGGGTGGAAAGGTTTGTTGTCCAATGTTATTGGTTCAACTTTAAAATATTACCCGAAAAATGAAAATTTGAACGCTTGGATTGGCCCAAGTATTTGTCAAAAACACTTCGAAATTACCCATGAAATTTTGCACCTATTTGACGATTATTCTGACTTTATTACTCAATTGAATAATAACAAATTTGTAGTAGATTTAGTTGGAATCGCTAAAAGGCAACTATCTTCATTTGGTATCAAATCAATTGAAGCTAGTCATATTTGTACTTACTGCAATCAACATTGCTTTTCTCATAGAAGAGCAACTCATCAAAATATACACAATACAGGACGCATGGCAACTGTGGTTGTGCGTGCTAATTAATCCTTTTTAAAACAAACATTTAAAAGCTTTTGTTGTTAGTCATATTGAATTGTCAACCCAAAATACCCATAAAGATAGTATGGAAATTTTGGAGATAACATTATGCGTTTAGATAAGTTTACAAGTAAATTTCAAATCGCAATATCAGATGCCCAGTCTTTAGCTTTGGGTAGAGATAATCAATATATAGAGCCCGTTCACTTAATGTCTGCAATGCTTAATCAACAAGGTACAAGCATCCGTGCTTTATTAGAAAGTGCTGGGGCAAACATTAACAGTTTGCGTTCACTGTTGAGTCAAAGCTTAGATAGCCTTCCCAAAATATCTGGCATTGGCGCGGATGTTCAACTTGGTCGCGATACGGTTAGATTGCTCAATATGTGCGACAAAATAGCACAAAAGAGAAAAGATGATTTTATAACTAGTGAAATCTTTGTTTTAGCTGCCATTCAAGATAAAGGCGTATTAACTGATATCTTAAAAAAGATCGGTTTAACTGAATCTAAAGTTGAAAGCGCAATTGATGATGTTAGGAAAGGCCAAAAAGTAACAGACCAAAATGCGGAAGATGTGCGCCAAGCTCTTGAAAAATATACCACAGACCTGACCGAAAGAGCAGAACAAGGAAAGCTGGATCCGGTCATTGGAAGAGATGACGAAATTAGAAGAACAGTCCAAGTATTACAACGTAGAACTAAAAATAATCCAGTTTTGATTGGTGAACCTGGCGTAGGTAAAACCGCCATAGCAGAAGGTTTAGCACAACGAATAATTAATGGTGAAGTGCCAGAAGGGTTAAAGGGAAAACGGGTTTTATCACTTGATATGGGAGCATTACTTGCAGGAGCAAAATATCGAGGAGAGTTCGAAGAACGCTTAAAAGCTGTCTTAAATGAACTATCTAAAGAAGAAGGACGAGTTATCTTATTTATTGATGAATTGCATACTATGGTTGGTGCAGGCAAAGGAGAAGGGGCGATGGATGCGGGCAATATGCTTAAACCCGCTCTAGCGCGAGGTGAATTACATTGCGTTGGCGCAACTACGCTAGATGAATATAGACAATTTATTGAGAAAGACGCAGCATTAGAAAGAAGGTTCCAAAAAGTTCTAGTCGACCAACCGTCTGTTGAAGATACCATTGCAATATTACGCGGATTAAAAGAAAGATACGAGTTACACCATTCTGTTGATATAACCGACCCTGCTATTGTCGCTGCGGCTAGTTTGTCTAATCGATATATTAGCGATAGGCAACTACCTGATAAAGCGATAGATTTAATTGATGAAGCCGCTTCTAGCATTCGTATGCAGATAGATTCTAAACCAGAAGATATGGATAGATTGGAGCGCAGAATTATTCAGTTAAAGTTAGAAGAGCAAGCGTTGTCTAAAGAGACTGATACCGCTAGTCACAAACGGCTAGAAGTGATTGAGCTAGAAAGAGAACAAGCAGAAATTAAATATGCTGAGCTTGAAAAAATCTGGAATAAAGAAAAAGATACCATGCAAGGAACTCAGGGTATAAAAGCAGAACTTGAGCAAGCGAAGCTTGACCTAGAGATTGCTAGAAGGGCGTCTGATTTAAGTCATATGTCAGAACTTCAATACGGGAAAATACCTGAACTGGAGCAAAGGTTAGAGCAAGCTTCTGAAAATGAATCGTCAGAAAATACGCTACTTAAAAACAAAGTCACTGAAGTAGAAATTGCTGATGTCCTTTCTAGATGGACAGGGATCCCAGTGAGTAAAATGCTAGAAGGCGAAAAAGAAAAACTGATAAATATGGAATCAGTATTAAAGAATCGAGTGGTTGGACAAGCTGAAGCGGTAACCGCTGTATCTAATGCCATCAGGCGCTCTCGAGCTGGTTTGGCCGATCCTGATAAGCCAACTGGTTCGTTCTTATTTTTAGGACCAACTGGCGTAGGCAAGACGGAGTTATGTAAAGCGCTGGCACATTTTATGTTTGATTCAAATGATGCGCTAGTGCGTATCGATATGTCTGAATTTATGG
>DDIL01000023.1:32491-38250 GCA_002338515.1 Glaciecola sp. UBA1851
TATTAGATGAAGTAGAAAAAGCACATCCAGATGTTTTTAATATTTTGCTACAAGTATTGGATGATGGGCGATTAACTGATGGCCAAGGGCGGACAGTTAACTTTAAAAACACAGTGATTATTATGACCTCTAATTTGGGCTCTGATATTATTCAATCGCAATCAGGAGAAGAAAATTATCTTCAAATGAAAAATAGTGTAATGCAAGTAGTTAGTGCGCATTTTAGGCCAGAGTTTATCAATAGGGTCGATGATATTGTAGTATTCCATTCATTAGAAAAAGCTCAAATTAAGTCTATTGCAAAAATACAACTGGCTGGTTTAAGACAACGTTTACATGAAATGGGCTTTAAACTTGAAATTTCTTCAAGCGCATTAGAGAAAATAGCTGATGCTGGCTTTGATCCTGTTTATGGGGCAAGGCCTTTAAAACGAGCTATTCAATTAGAAATTGAAAACCCTTTGGCCCAAGCTTTGTTAGAAAATACGCTAGATAGTAAAGAATTAATTAGAATAGACACGGATGAAGAGGAGAATATTAGCTTTAGATAAACGTTTTAACCTATTCACCCCAGCCTAACGAGCTGGGGTGCGATAATTACATAGAGGCTGTGTTATTTAAAGCCTCAGTAATAATTTTATTTTGTAACTCTAAAGCTGGCGTTCGGTCAAAAAACGCACTTTGCTCTGTTGTTAATACTCTTTCTAATTCAACATTCGCTTCATCGACTCGACCCAAATGATACAGAGTATACGCTAAGTGATATCGTATTTGAGGGTCTTCAGAGGCTAAAGCAAAAGCTTGGCGCAAATATGACAAGGCTTCCTCATACCTTTCCTGTTTTGCAAGCAACCAACCTTGAGTATCTATAATATGAGGGTCGTCGGGATCTTCTCTGACTGCTCTACGAGAGTATTGTACTGCTTTGTCGAAATCATCATGTACAGTCAAATATAAATTTGCAATATTATTATAAACCGAGCCTAAATTCTGATAGTTTTTATACTTAGCTAAACTAAGATAGTGAGCAAGCGCTTCCAGTTTCTTACCACTGGCTAGTTTGTAATCAGCCATCATATTTTCGTAAATAGGGCGATAATATCGTTTGTCATTAACTAGCTCAGTTATTGTTTGTAGAAACTTATCACCGTTGAAGTCTTCCATAGCTAATTGATACATTTTGACCACGGCAATGACGTAAGTTTTATCAAGCAAAAGGGCATCGTTATAAAGACGATAGGCCACTTCTTTATTTCCTTCAGCTCTTGCAACTTCGCCTTCAATTAGCTTTATTGTTCTATCGTTAGGGAAAGCTTTTGCTAATGCATCTACTTCCTGCCTAGCTAATACTTTATCATTTTTTAATAAGTGAAGTTTTACTAATTCCGTTCTGTAAATAAGACTTCTAGGCGCTAATGATAATGCTTGTGACAGCGTTTTTTCAGCACCTTCAAAGTCTCTAATTGAAACCTGAAGATCAAATAAATTTATAAGCTTGCTTGGCTCTTTATCCCAAATGGTATAAAGGCTGTTCATATCTGTTTTTGCTTTCTTAAACTGATTAGTTTTTATATACAGCTCGGCTCGGTAAGACAAATAAGTTGGATTTAAGAAACTATTCCTCAGCAAATGATTGACTTCAGAAATTGCAGAGCGCAAATCACCCGAATTCTCGTATGCTCTTACTAGTAATTCAGATGCAAAAAGGTTGTCGGTCTCCAATGTTTTGGCTTTCAGTAATTCTTGTATTGCTTGTTCATAGTTATCCGTTGCCATTGATAACTGACCTTTCATTAAAACTAATGCCGTATCGGATGGGTTCTCTTCCATCAAAGGTACAATTATATTATTGGCTTGCTCAAACCAACCTGTGCGCAAGAGTACTTGTACTAGGGAACGACGTGCAGAATAGGATTCAGGATTCTTTTTTAGTATGCTATTTAAAACAGATTGGGCACTAGCAAAATCCCCTAACTTCATAAATATACCTGATTTTGTTATTTTAGCCTGTTCGTCATCTGGGTTTTTCTCAAGTAAGGTCTCAACTTTTTCTAATGCTTCTTCATACTTGCCGTTTGCATTTAACAACTCTATTGCGGTATATATAAACACTTCACCTTCTTGGTTTTCAAAAAGTGAGTTATATAGGTTTAGCGCTTCGGTTGTTCTGTCACGTTTTACTAGAGTTTTAACTCTAGTAAATACTAAATTCGCATTTTTATTACCTAATACTTTTTCTAATTCGTCTATTAATTGCTCACATTTAAAATGTTTTTCTGTTGCTAGATATAAATCACATAGCAACAAGTTCAATCTTAGGTTGTTAGAAAAAATAGATACATTTTTCTCTAATAGCACTAACGCCTTAAACGATTGCTTAAGTTTCATATATGTGTCAGCTAGCAAACTAATTGCATTTATATCTTGTCTATTCTTCAATAAGTAGCTTTCTAGCTCTATAGCAGCTTGTTCATAATTTTCAGTCATGTAAGTAGACAAAGCTTGAACAAAAATGAGTTCAGCTCTTTGCGTCTTTAGTTCATCTGGAATGAGGGTTAATTTTTGATTAATTTCATTAAAAGCTTGGTTGGCCGTGTCTTTGTCAGATGACTTGATTAATTTTCCATAAAGAAGAATAGCAAACGGGTCGTCTGGTGTTTGTTCAATTATTTCTTCGACTAATAATGTAGCCTTATCCAATTCATTGACTTTAATATAGGCGGTAGCTAGCGACCTTTTAATTAAAGGGTCAGTTGCGTTTTCTGTATAAGCTCTTTCTAATAGGCGAACTGATTCCTCATTGTTTCCTTGTACCCCTGCTAACTGGGCTCTTAAATGAAGTGTTCTATGATCGTTTTCATTTAAACTGACAAGACGAGCAATCACAGCTCTTAATTCTGTATATTGATTTGTGTATAAATAAAAATAGGCAAGTGATTGTAAGCCTCTCAAATTTCTAGGGTAGAGGTCAATTGCTTGTTTAAAAAATTGGTATGCAGTGTCATCGTCGTTGGTATTAAATGCCGTTGTCGCTTTTATTAACAGCAGTTCAAATGTATTCCTTTTACTAAGGTTAGCATCACTTAATTCATAAATAGAGCGATAATCTTCTAGATAAAGGTATGTGCGTGCCATGGTTGCCGTTATAAGGTTAGGATCGGCACCCATTACCACAGCTTCTTCAAATTCAATTAACGCGTCTCTTGCAAACCCTTTAGTAAATAAAATATTACCCATAAGAATTTTCGAGGGCAAATGGTCTGGGTTTTGATTAAGTGAATTTTTGAGATGAATATATGCGTCATCAACGTCATTATTGTTATAACTTTGCAGTGCTTTTTCGTATGGATTTATTTCTTGTCCAAAGATATTTAACGATAGAAATGTTATTAATAGAAAAATAAACTTTTTCACTGGATTGCCTCAATAGATGACTTTAAAAACAGACGGTTTTTAAACCATCAATAAAGTATCGACCCGCACAGACGATATTTTAATATTACTTCAAATTCAGGTACTTTTATAGCGCATTTGTTTTAAACAAAAAAGGCGCTGTAAAAGCGCCTTTTTTCAAAATATGGTTTGGTTACTAGGTATTGTTCTTTCTGTAAACCATTGCGCCAAGCATTATAATCATAATAGCTAAAATTGAAGGAGCAGATACCTCTTGAGAATGCTTATATACTAAGTTGTTTATAGCACCGGAACCAGGCATATTCAAAACCATCTTAGTTACATTAAATAAACCTTCGTAGTTTATTCTTGTGTAGTTGTTGTTGCCTACACCGGGTACATTTCTTTCTTCTATTTCGCCATTTTCTAAAAAGAAGAATATTTTCGCGTCGTTTCCTGCACGTTGTGCTTCTTTAACTTCAATATCAAAGAAATCTAAACTTAATATATCCACTGCGTCTGTAAATTCGAATACAAAAAATCCAGCCGGTCTAGCACCTTCATCGTTTGGACCTTCACATTGACGGCCGTCGCAGTCTACCTTTTCTTCATTTATGATTAAAACGTTGCCAGGAGACTTCCAGGTATCTGCTCTTGGATCGTGAGCACCATAGAGGTCACTGTAATATTCCTCTGCACTTGATAATGGATCATACTTGTCACCTGTTTGTCTTGTTACAAAGTCACCGTTCCATTTTTGTTTAAATTCAAGGTCAGGATCAGGTGTGTATCTGTTCAGTGTATCAAATGCGCTTTGTCTATCTGTTTTATCGTGTCCAGCACAAACGCCATTTACTTGCGATGTATGAGCATCGGGGGACCCTGAAAAATTACAACTTTGAATTGTAACGCCCCAACTAGCATATTCATTATCAATAATTTGACCATCTTGTATTTTATTGCCATGTGCATCATAGTCAAAGTCAAGTACTCTTAAACCAGCATTTGCATACACCGGAATAGCTAGAGCAAAGATAAGCGCTATTCTCTTTATTATTTTTACTTTCAACATTTACTACCACTCCGTTTAACTACTTAAGTACATCATCTACGTGACATGGACTATTAACTGATTACATGAATGCAATTTTGATGCCAGCAAATTAAAGCACTGTTTTTGTGAATAAAAACTCAAAAATTAGTAAGAAAGTTTTTGTATGTGTAAAAAAAACAGACGCTCAATAAGCAACCAGAGTGAGTTATTGATAATAACTATCACTTAAATTTACGTTTAGTCAAATAAGGTTAATAATTTCTATGTTCTATATTTTTTAGCGGCATTATCATTGATTGTTTTATCTATACTCTATATAGATATAATTTTCATGAAACAAAATTTAATAAAGTGGATGTAATTTGTTATATTTATAAACTATTCATAGTAAATAATCCTTACCAACACTTAAAACCAACTTTGGAGTAAGCGCTCAAATGTCAAAAAAACCAAAAGGTATATACCTTCTGCCTAACTTACTGACAACTGCAGGCTTATTCTCAGGCTTTTATGCAGTAGTAATGTCTATGAATGGGCATTTTGTAAGTGCTTCAATTGCAATATTCGTGGCAATGATTTTTGATGGATTGGATGGAAGAGTTGCCAGAATAACCAATACACAATCTGCGTTTGGAGCTGAATATGATTCTATGGCCGACATGTTATCTTTCGGGGTTGCTCCTGCATTGGTAGCATATAACTTCGGATTGTCAGATTTAGGTAAAATTGGCTGGTTAGCTGCGTTCATTTACGTTGCATGTGCTGCATTGCGTTTAGCAAGATTCAATACTCAACTTGAAACCGCGGATAAAAACTATTTCCAAGGGCTAGCGAGTCCAGCAGCTGCAGCTGTTATTGCCGGCATGGTTTGGGTATGTATGGATTATGAATTAGATGTATCAAATTACGGGTTTATTGTCGCTATAATAACAGGGTTAACTGGTATATTGATGGTTAGTAACTTTAAATATAACTCCTTCAAAGAGGTAGATTGGCATGGGAAAGTGCCGTTTGTAGCGCTATTAGTGATAATGCTTGTATTTATTATTGTAGCTACTGCTCCTTCTTTAGTTCTTTTTATTGTTTTCGTACTGTACATGGTAGCTGGACCCATCAACACATTCAGAACGGTTGATAAAGTCACGCTTGAAGATGTTGTAGGAGAAGCCTCGGAAGATGCAGATTTTGACAGTGTTGAGAACAAAAGTGCTAAATCTAAAGTAGACGATTCTCCAGACTCAGAAAAAAGTTAATTTATTCTCAAATTACACTTGATATTACAATTTAAAAATGTAGAATGCGCGCTCGCTTT
>DDIL01000044.1 GCA_002338515.1 Glaciecola sp. UBA1851
AATGAAAGTGGTAGTTGGAATGGTATTTGGGAATCTGCCGGCCAATTAACTGAGACAGGCTTTGTTGTTGAAGCAAAAATTCCGCTGCGTTTAATGAACTTTGAACAAACAAACGAAGAAAAAAAATGGGGTATTGAGTTTGTTCGTTTTTATCCAAGAGAGGATTATTATCGTATTTCTAGCGTACCCTACGATAGAGATAATGCTTGCGAATTGTGTCAAATTGGCACAGCAATTGGATTTGAAACTGCCAAACAACAAGACAACCTAGCTATTGTTCCCACATTAGTTTTAGGTAAAGCCAGAACAAGAGATCCAGTTGTAACTAACGATTGGGACAATGCTTCTAATGAAGAATTAGGGCTTGATATTAATTGGGGAATAACCCCAGAAGTTACACTAACAGGTACATTAAATCCTGATTTCTCTCAAGTAGAAGCCGATGCGGCTCAACTTAATATTAACAATACATTTGCGCTTTTCTTTAGTGAACGCCGTCCATTTTTTGTTGAGAATACTGACTACTTCTCATCGACTCAAAACTTTATTTATACGAGAAACATTAACGCTCCTGATTACGGTGCCAAAATTACAGGTAGAGTACACAATCATTCTTTGGGCGTATTTGTTGCAAATGACGAAACAACCAACTTTTTAATTCCAGGAAATTTAGGATCTAGTGTTGCATCACTGAATGAGAAATCACAAAACTTTGCAGGTAGGTATAGATATGATTATTCAGATGATTTATCAGTTGGTTTCCTTTCTACCGCTAGAAGCTCTGATTCATACCAAAATATCCTCGCAAGCCTAGATATACGATATAGATTAACGGATAAAGATACAATAAGAGCTCAGATTTCGCGTTCAGACACAGAATATCCTGAGTTTTTAAAAGATGAGTTTTGTGACAATGAGTGCGAGGAGTCAGAAGACTTTTCAGAAACTGCTTTACGTACAGAGTTTGATGAAAAATTTAGTGGTCAGTCGATTCAACTCTCATACGACCGAGATACCGATGATTATTATATTGATGCTAGGCATAATGAAACAGATTCAGATTTTAGAGCTGATTTAGGGTTTATATCCAACGTCGATCATAAAAAATCTGTAATAGGCGGTGGTTACTTCTGGCGAAATGATGATGATTGGTGGAATCAAGTTAGATTGAAAGGTGATTGGGATATCACGCATAACGACAACGATGAATTAATAGAAAGAGAGATAGAAGGTTATTTGAGTTTGAGTGCGGTGTACCAAAGCTTTGCTGAAATTGGCATGAGAGAACGAACAAGAGTAGGACTTAGACATGATCCTTCTTCATTAGCCATAACGGATAATACAACGCGTTTTAATGAAGCTTCTCACTCATTTTATGCCGAAACTACTCCCAACCAAATTTTTTCAGTAAGTATGTTTGTACGCAAGGGAGATGCAGTTGACTTACCTAATAATCGATTAGGCAAACAAACATTCATTGAACAGTCTGTTGAGGCAAACATTGGTAGACATTTAAGAGTTGAATTTGAACGCCAAAGAAGTCGACTCGAAGTAAATGATTTGCCCTTATTTGATGCGCATTTATATGATTTCAGAGCAACGTATCAATTTGATACTCGGCAGTTTTTTAGGGTTGTGCTCAACTATGCAAACATAGATAGAAATCAAGACAATTATACGTTTGAAGTTGACGAAAATTCTAAAAATTTAGGTGTACAGTTACTTTATTCTTATAAGGTAAATCCATTAACTAAATATTTTATTGGGTTTTCACAAGGTGCATTTGATAATGATGATTTAAACTCGTTAGAAATAGATTCTCAAAGTATATTCGTAAAATTTAGTTACGCATGGCTTCCTCATTTTTAACTTCAGTCGGGATAAAAAAAAGAGAGCGGCCTGCTCTCTTTTCATCTTTTTAGTTTACGTGAGCGCTGTTTAGCTCATTATCTTTTTACGTGCAACTAAGCTCAATCCACCAAGCATTAGCAAACCAAGCATTGCTGGCCCAGAAGCTTGTACAGGTGAAAGCTCGCCGTTAACAACAAGGTTATCTATACCAGCATTGTTACCACTTACATTCAAATCACCAAAAGAAGTAATTCGGAAAGTATAATCTAAACCTGCACTCAATATTACCGAACTTACGTCAAAAGAAAGTGATTCAGTCGTTCCGTTTACTAAAGCACCACCTGGGTTAAATACATTCAATATGCTATCTGAAAAAAGTGAAGTTTGACCACTATCAAGTATATCAAGACTCACATTTAATAGTCGTTGCACAGGTTGGTCTGCACCATTGTTATTCACAATAAAGCTGTCAAAATCAATAGTTGATAAGCTAATATCATTGCCAGAAAGTACACTTATATCTAAATCTACAGCCCAATCGCCCTCATCGTTGATGTTTCTATCAGCAGCGAATTTGTCTTGTGTATCTGGCGTATCAAAAAGTGTAAAAACTTGTGGGATTGAACCAACAGGGTAGGCAGTTAAGTCGCCTAGGTTTGCAATACCACTTGTTACCCAAGTTAGATTTTGAGCAGTATCACCATTTACGACTCTGCCGTCAAAGTCGGTAGACGCTATAACAGTTGCATGTGCAGTTATTGATGTTGATAAAAGGGTGGCGGCTACTAAAGCGATAAGCGTGTTGCGGTTGTTCATATAAAATTCCTACTATATTAAATAAAACGGCTAAAAGTTGGGTGCAACTTTCTTATTATTTCAACAGGTAGGCAGGTATTTATGACTGCGAACAATTTATTATTATTTTGTTTTTATAAAATAAGGTTAGCAGTTAATGTGCCAGTTTTAATTTAACATTAAAAACAATGGTTTATGGTGAATGATTTATTTTGGTAAAGCCTAATGTAAAAAATGTAGACACATATGCTTATCAATTAAAGACGACTTAGGGGTGCGAAAACTGTATTAAAAAGTGTATATTTAAAGTCTTTAATTATCCTTGAATTAAGATGCAAAAAAAATGATAAAAATAGAGCAATTACAGCGGACGGTAGAGTTACAAAAAACCGCAAATGATATAGCTAAGTCAGATTGGCTTACCAACCCACCAAATTATTTACGCGCGGCTAAGATGGAAACAATAGAGGCGATTGATCACTTATGTTCTTGGAAGTGGTGGAAGGCAAATAAACCTGATTATCATAATGCAGCAATGGAAATGGTTGACGCATTACACTTCATCATTTCAGAGGAACTTGTGCGGTTTAATGGCAATATTGAGTCAGTGGCAAACTTGCTAGCCTGTTATTTCAATATGCCAATTAACTACGGTGAAATAGAGTCTATGACTGCAGAAGATGCCAATGTAGTGCTTGACTCTATGGCAGTAGATTTTACTACCGGCAATATTAATTATCAGAGATTTTTTGTAGCTTGCGTTTTTCTTGGTTTAAAACCAGATGAATTAATAAATTGGTATTGCGGTAAAAATGCGTTAAATAATTTCAGGCAAGCGAATGGATATAAAACAGGTGAGTATGTAAAAAATTGGTTTGGCAATGAAGATAACGATTACCTTATTGAAATTATTGAGTCATTAAATGATGAACAAAAAGCTGATAGCTATTCGATTATTTATGAAAAGTTAGGCGAGGTTTATAAAAAGGCCTTAGCTCAAGCAAAAAGCAACTGAG
>DDIL01000077.1 GCA_002338515.1 Glaciecola sp. UBA1851
AAGACGACAACATCTGACTTGCTCTGGGATTCAGCGGCTGCGCGGCGCTCTATACCCAATTCAATGCCTTGCCATAGATCACGTTCAGGCTGAATATCTCTAGGCAGCTCATCGACTGCGTATTGTAAGCGTTTTTGTTCGTTATTCATTTCCTAACCACTCCGTTAACAATTGCTTAGCGCGGTGGAATTGCGCCTTACTCGAGCCAACGGCCATGTTGAGCATGTCTGCAATTTCTTCATGTCGATAACCTTCAAGCGCGTGCAATACAAACACATGTCTGGCCCTTTCTGGTAACCTCAAAACATATTCGTCTAGCGATATAGTGTCTGAGGAGCTTTCTGCGCTTTGCTGCATCACTGATGAATCCTCAATATTAAATGTCCGCTGAAACCAACCTTTCTGTTTACGAATGTACGAAATCGTAATATTCGACGTTACGCTATGTAGCCACGTTGTAAATTTACTCTGTGCGTTAAAATTACCTAATTTATCCCACAGTTGAATAAACACCTCTTGTGTTGCATCTTCAGCCATCGTCCGCTCACCTGTGAGCCGCAAACATAAGGCATATACACGCCCTACATGGGCGTCATACAACTTTTTATAAGCTCGCTTGTCACCTTGTTGCGCCGCTTGAATCACATCGCTTTCAGTTTTATCTGCAAAAACTTGCTGTGCCTCAACGACTTTCGATGGTTGCTCTACCATAGCCACTGTGTTCCGCTTCATCCTGATTTAACAATATCAGGATTTGTATTAATTATTGTTTTAAATGTTTCTTATAAGCTTTGTCGCTTCGTTAACCTAAATGGTTTAAATCGATAAAATAAATTTTTACTCTGGTTTAAATCATCTATATTAGATTAAACGAAAAGCGACGTGTGTGCTCGACTTGCGCGGAACTAAAAATTAGAAAACCCTTTAGAATCAAAAAGGATTTTGCTCAAGATGTTAATCCAACAATTATTTGCTGCTACACCAGTGCCATTCGGCAGTAAAGGTGCGCCTAGTAGTATCGTTAAAAAACCAATTGAGAGTATCAATGTATTAATTGATAAAACGCTGGAAGACGAGCAAGGAAATAAACGCTTGCATGGCGGCCCTGAAAAGGTTTTACATCAATATGCAATTGATAGTTATCTGGTTTTTAAGGAACACTTCCCTGAACACGCAGAGCAGTTCCTTCCTGGTTCGATTGGCGAAAACATTTCTGTGCCAGGCATGACGGATAAAACGACCAAAATAGGCGATGTTTATAGAATGGGAGATGTTGTCTTGCAGGTCGGTTCACCTCGCGTGCCCTGCAGCAAAATTTCACAACGTTTTGGCATTAAGAATCTTGATACATTTGTAAACCAGCACGGTATCACAGGTTGGTATTTTCGTGTCATCGAACCTGGCGAGCTAAATGTGGGGGATGAAGTAAAACTTGAAGCCTCAGATTCAGGTAGCCTGAGCATTTACCAATTTATGTCTATTGTAAATGATAAAAGTGCAACGCAAAGTGCGCTAAGTGCGGCAGCCTCCATTGCCGCTCTCGACCCGGAATGGCAAAAACGACTTTCACAACGGGTAAAGCGCGCACCTGCTTAGATTTATATTCTATTTGAGTTTTTAGGCATATTGGCACCATTGCAGACAGTCAAAGGATATTGAGTAATAACACAGCGCAACTATAGCGGACAGTCGAGTACTTATAATGTCAGCAGATGCGACTATAGCTGACGTAATTAAACTAGACAATCTACTTTACAAAAAACAGATTTACAGTAAATTTCCATTTCTAAAATTGACTGTACGCGACGTTAAATTACGATTATTAGCATTTTTAAACTGAGTATAACGAGTAAAAATGCGAAGAGTTTCTTAAGAGTATTAACTGGTAGCTTATGTGAAGCCCTTACGCCGTAAGGCGCTACAATAAAACTGGTTATTGAGATTAAAAATACTGCTGGTACATATACAAATCCAATTGAATTAAACATGAGCCGCTCGTTGTTCCAACCATAAATTAAATACCCAAAGGTGCCCGCTAATGATAAGGGAAAGCCTATAGCTGCCGATGTACCAATTGCTTGTTTAATTCCGATATTATTTGAGACGAGGTAAGGTACTGTTAAAGACCCTCCACCAATAGATACTAAAGCTGATACCGCTCCTATGCCTGTAGAAGATACAAGCATATTTTTCTTAGTTAAATTATCTCGAGTTTGATAGCTTTTATGCGTTTTTAGCATCTTAGTAGCAGTGAAACACATAAACAAAGAGAAAAATATTGCTAGATAAATTGAATCTAAATAGGCAGCTACGTACGTTGATAAAAAAGTACCCAATACTATTCCACAGGACATTATTTTCACAATCTGCCAATTAACGGCTCTTTTTTTATTATGAGCACGTGAGCTTGAAATAGATGTTGTTATGATACAAGCCATTGAAGTGCCTAAGGCCAAATGAACCACGTTATCAACAGGCACTCCCAGTGACAAAAACATAGACGTTAATACGGGTACCAAAATTCCGCCTCCACCCACTCCCAATAAACCGGCAACGAAACCCACAAAGCAACCCAAAAACAAAAAATACAAAATCCATTCAAGTTCTACCATTTATAGTCCTTACGCTTATGAAAAAAACGCATGGTAAACAAAAACTAGAATGGTACGATATCGACAATATGCCTCGCTATATCGATTAGATGCCAAAATATAAAGAAATTCTCCCATCACCTGAGAGTAGTGCAAATCTAAGAGCACCCATAACTGTTGTTAGTCGTTCAATTTCAGCGAATTCAGTCGTTAAAAAACATAGTCATAGTTGGGGACAGTTTGTTTATGCAAATAAAGGTGTAATGTCTGTAGTTACAGATACCGATAGCTATATTGTTCCGCCAGAGCAAGGAGTATGGCTATTACCTAAAATAGAACATGAGGTCACAGCCATTACTAATGTGGCATTAACGAGTTTCTATTTTGAGATGGATTTAGTCGATAGGTTACCAAAGAAATGCTGCGTATTAAGCATAAACAACTTTCTAAAAACTCTGATTTTAGAGGCTAGTTTTATAGCCAATGATTCTAATCGGTCTAAAGCAGATGAACTTCTATTAAGGTTAATCTTAGAGAAATTATCCTTAGCGCCAAACGTAATATTTCAACTCCCATTCCCAAAAGATTCAAGATTACTAACTATGTTATCTATTATTCAAGCAGAGCCTTCAAATAGATATAGTTTAAAGCAATGGGGGAAATTAATTGGAGCATCTAACCGAACTCTGTCACGGTTGTTTAAAGATGACACTGGTCTAAACTATAGCGAATGGCGGCAGCGATTAAATATTCAAATCGCAATTGGGCAGTTAATGCGAGGAGAGCCCATTTCAAATATTTCTTCATACCTTGGTTACGAGTCACCATCTACTTTCACCCACATGTTTAAAATAAATACAGGAATGACACCAAGTTTTTACCGCGAAAGAAAATAGTAATGCGACGGGGAATCTATGGTTTTCCCTGTTTGTCTAATCCTCCTTAACTTGTGCAAGTTGACACGAGCCTCTTGGCTCAAGAATCGCGAGGGCTTGCGTCAGCTTTCAGGCAAATTTTGACTTAAACCAAGATTACTCATCGGCTAGTTTGAGCAATGACTTACCAGTCGCGATTGATTCAACCGCATGGCCGGAATTCGCTCCAAGGAGATCTTCGCCTTC
>DDIL01000079.1 GCA_002338515.1 Glaciecola sp. UBA1851
CTGCTCTTTCAACTGATTAAACGATACTACCCAGAGTTTATTACTAACCTAGCGAGGTTAGGTAGTGTTCATAAAATCCTTTTAAATTGGTGTTAATACTAATAATGAAACTCTCTCGCTTATATCCATGCTACTCTTAGGTTCTTAAAATCCGTCGAGCACCTATAACATGTCAATTTTTAAAACGAGCTTTTTCATTTTAGTTGTTATGTCTGTCCAACTTTTTTTAGTAGGCTGCGTCGACAAAACGGCTGAAGAAGATAATCGGCCTAATATCTTACTCATTGTTGCAGATGACCTTGGCTACTCTGATTTAGGGGCTTACGGTAGCAATATTAAAACTCCCAATATTGATGCATTGGCACAAGAAGGTCTATTGTTTACGCAGTTTCATACCGCACCCATGTGCGCACCTACTAGGGCGATGTTGCTTTCGGGCAATAACAATCATGTTGCAGGCATGGCAGGGCAGAGCAGACGCTCATTAGGTGGCCAAAAGGTACTTGGTTACGAGGCTAGCTTATCAGATCGAATCATTCCATTTTCTAAACTTTTGCAAACCTCTGGATACCAAACATACACAGTAGGCAAGTGGCATCTTGGTACAAGTCCTGAAACTAGCCCAACGGCAGCAGGTTTTACTCGTTCATTTAATTTATTGCACGGGGCAGGAAACCATTGGGATGACCTAAGTTTTTTTGACGGTGGTTCTAAATTTTGGGCTGATGACGATTATACTGAATATCCAGACGGGGAGTACTCAACCGACGTGTATACCAATAAACTAATTGAGTTTATTGACGATGGTAGTGATTTACAACGCCCCTTCTTTGCTTTCGCTGCTTACACCTCACCCCATTGGCCCTTGCAAGTGCCTGATAATCAGCTCGATTTATATAAAGGCGCTTACGATGAAGGCTATGATGTGCTCAGAGAGCGAAACTTTGCACGCGCAAAATCTGCTGGGATCCTATCAAGCAACCACGAATTACCACCCAGAAATGAAGCTATTACTCCTTGGGAAGACTTAAGCCCAGAGCAGCAACAGCGTGAAGCAAGAAAAATGGAATTATACGCGGCAATGGTTGAAAACCTTGATGAACATGTTGGCCGCTTAGTGGAGCACTTGAAAGCTCGCGACCTATACGACAATACGTTGATTGTTTTTATGTCAGACAATGGTGCGGCGGCTGAAGACTTCTACAATGACGCACCTTACTCAGAATTTGTGCAAGATAACTATGATAATAGCTATGAAAAAATGGGGACGCGAGAATCGTTTGTTTCTTATGGCCCGCAATGGGCAGAGGCGGGTTCAGCGCCTTTTAGTAGGCATAAAACATATCCATCTCAGGGCGGTATCGTGGCGCCTATGATCATGTCGGGTCCAATTGTAAACGCGAGCCCTGAACCAAGCTCTACCTATATTACCTTAATGGATTTAGCGCCTACTTTTCTTGATTTGGCTAATGTTGAATACCCTCAAAGCGAACAAATTAAACCCATTTTAGGTACAAGCATGTTGCCGTATATCAAAGGTGAGCAAAATTCTGTACATGATGAGGAGTATGTTACCGCTTTATTTCATCTTGGGCGCGCCTTCTTGCGCCAAGGCAATTGGAAAATCACCGTGTTAGAGCAACCCTTTGATGAATCAAAATTTGAACTATTCAATTTAGTATCAGACCCAGGAGAAACCATAGACCTTGCCAGTGAATATCCAGATAAGTACAAAGAATTAATTGATATATGGCGAGTTGAACGAAAAAAGCTTGGCATAATCTTACCCGAAGACCTGTGACTTTAACTTTGGGGAAAGACGATCTTTACTGCAAGAGTGAAAGATACACGCTATTGCATGGTGGGAGTAATGGGATCTCAATCCCAACCACCCAATTCCTCTTCTTATAGTCGATCTACTTCAAATTCGAAACTAATACTTCATACAAAGCTTACACATTTCAATATTAATATACTGAGTTAGTCTAAAAGACAACTTGCACCACCAAGTTGCCTTTTAGTTATTCGGGTACGTACTACAAGAAACTAACTCTCATCATCTTGTTCAGGTAACATAAGTTGATAACCCTCTTGAGCATTTAAATCGAATAAATCCTCGTTTAACTCATCGTTAAAACGTAGGTCGGCATAAAACTCAAAAGATGATTGTTTATTCTTGCTATCTGATACAACGCGCAAACTAATTGGCAATTGACTTATGCTGTCTACCCATAAGGTTATGGTCATGCCGTTTTCATAAATTTCATAGCCGTTCGCAAATACATCGTTGATATTTTTTGCACTTAAGGTTGTCACATCACCTTCATAGTTAATGATAGTATCTACCCAATTCAGAAACTTTTCTTGAGGCAAGCCACTTTTTTCATTAGCAGCAAACTCCAAGGGCATTGCTATTTTTGCTTGCGATATAAGTGTTAAGCCTTTACCCGCTTGAGTATCTAAAATAGTAGTAATGGCCTCTTGTCTGCTACCCGCTAGTATAGGTGATGTTTCTATTCTCACTTTATTTGGCTGTTGGAAATAAACCACTATCTCCATACTAGCCTCACCGTTATTTAACATTGTACCACGGTAATGCATTGAACTAGCTTGCATAATAGTTTGTTGAATTTGCGCAAACGCAGGTGTTACAAAGCTAGTTGACACAGTAAGCCCGATAGTAAGTACCGCCGCCATCGCTAATGAAAAAGCCATCGAAACTTGTCTAGTGGGTGACAAGTTTTTTAACCAAGCCAATATTCCTGCTGAATTTTTAGGCGATTGAACTTTTTCTACTTCATATAGTTCTATTGCTTGCATTAATCGCATTTGTGCTTCGTCTTCTTGCTCAATTGATGCTTCATTTTGTTGAACCGAATTGAGCCAATTAGGTAAAGTCGACTCGTTTACATTATCTTGTTGATAACTAGACATGTTTTTCTTCTCCAAAAAATTGTGATTCTGGCAGTTGCTTCGATAATTTTTGTTGTGTTCGATGCAAACATACACCTACCGCATTGCTTTTCATATTTACCAACTCTGCTATTTCTTGATAGGAATAACCTTCGATATGGCGTAAACAAAAAATTTCAGCGTCTTGCGGGTGCATATTGACTAAGGCATTTTTAAATTGCGCTAAGTCTGCTTGTATCAGCGCCTGCTGCAAGGGCTGTTCTGCTCTTTCAGCGTTTTGTTGTAACTCATCATTTATCATTTCTTCTGCCAAACGCTTGTGTCGTCTCAACTGATCAATTGCTGTGGATATCGTCATACTTTTCAGATACCCATGCCAATTTGATATTTGGTCAAACGATTCAGTAGGCTTCTTGAATAACTTTAGAAACACTTCTTGAACAACATCTTCTGCAAGATGTGTATCGTTGAGTATTCTATATGCTGATTGAAATACTGTTCGTCCATATTTTTGCGCTAATTTAGCGATATTGACTTTCATTTCTGAGTTCAATGACTCTCTCCAATTGTGCGACTCACTCTATCAACGAACAGCAATGGAATTTTATTACAGGAAATTGAAAAAAATCTAATAACCTTAGTTTTACTGTTTAGGAAGTCACAGCTAGTGCGTAATGCGGTTTGGTTAAGCAATAAACATAATGCTGTTATGCAACAACCCCAATGCCAGTCATTACCGCAAACGCGGTAACTTCCCAATTCGTCAGCGAAAGCAAGAATATTATACGGCTTTAGTTTGCTTTTTGAGAAGATACTCGCTTTCGCGAGCATGACAAAGGTGTTAACCGAACAACATTTCGCCAGCGCGGCAATAATCTAGGATGTATCGTGTTAATGATCTCGAGTATATCGCTGTAATTATGTTAGTAGATTTAAAAAAACAGAAAAAATCTTATATGAATATTAGTCCGAAAGTCCCTGTAGAGACATGCTCAATTTCAAGACTATGCGATATTTTTAGTGATTATTTTCGCAGGTTAAAACACGTTAACAAAATCAATTTCAACCAACCACATACTTAATCAAACTAAGAATAAGTATTGGTTTCCAACTGTAGAATTCGCTTAGTCATTAAATAAAGGGGTGAGTACTTCGCTTAAACTATCCACAGGCTTTTGTTTGATTAACCTTGCGCAAGCTGCATGTAGTTCTTTTTGTTCTATTTTTTCTAGTGTTTCCACTTTATCTTGAAAATCACTGGCGTTAAAATCAAGCGCTTGTCTATTGGCATGATTTAGTTGTGAAATCTGTTTAAATAAATGAATAAATCGGCCTATGACAACATAAGGGAAGTTACGATTTTTTATAGGGCCAACGCAGGCTTGATAACCGCCTAAGGGCAAGCCTTTAATTTTTATATCTACAAGTTTGTCGGCACTGAACCATGCGCTACCCGCTCCAATTAAACCGCCTCCTATGGCGCCTGCCATTAAGCTTGAGCCGGCAACCGCCACATCTAGTGCGGCACCGCTCACTGCGCCGGCGGCTGTACCTGCATATATTAACTGTTTTTTATCTAACCCCCAGGCAAACCATTTATCACAGTCAAACAAGTCGGGAGGTAGATCAAACTGGTCAAGCGATACTTTTGTTTGGTAATGCGCATAGGTAGTTAACAGTTCTTTTATCGCTTTTTCTTCGCGCTGTTTCATCCATGCTTTATATTGCTTTTCTAAAGCCGGTTTAATTAATTTTGCTTGCGATTCGCTTAATACTTTCTGACAGTTTTGATATTGGCATAAGTCTTCAATTAAATGCATTAAAATGCTAACGCTTGTTGTTTGTTGCGTAGCGCGTTCATTTTGCAAATCATCAATTATTGAACCTAGAACATGTGCCCATTTGGGGTTCAGATGAGTAAAGGTTTGTAGCAACTCTATATGTTTTTCAAAGTCTGCTTTCATGGGGTTAAATACCCGTACAGATTTAAAATACTGAGCTAACGCGCTTTCCCATTCGCCTATATAATCGTTGTTCTCAATTGGATTAATTAACGCCATTGATGGTTGCCCAGTCCAACGCAATATTTCCATTTCCGCTTCGTATTCAGAACCATAGGGGCGAGAGCCATCCACTACATAAAGAATAGCGGCACCATCTATAACCGGTTCGAGCAACGCAACTTCATCTTTAAATTGAGTTTTACATTCACTATCCGCAACAAATTTTGCGACAGTCGCAGCGCGCTCGCTAGCAGAGTTGCAATGTTGCTCAAGCCAATTCAATACTCTTAAAGGACGCTGGAATCCGGGGGTATCAATTAAGTCGTAACTTCCCTTTATGGTGTTGACTGTAAAATGATCAGCTTGCTCGGTGGTGCCACTTCTACTTGAAATTTGAATACTATCGTTATGAGAAAGGGTAGATACAATTGACGATTTACCTTTATTAGGATGTCCAACAACAGCAAACTTTGGTGAATTATTATCGTTCATTGTTTATCCATAGATTCAGGTACATAAATAGCCCAATTTGGTAATTGAGCCACAAAACGTTGCCATTCTTTTAAGTGCTTCTCTTCTGGTGCAACTGCTTGCTTATTGTTTAGGTTAATAGGGAAAATTATGCCTTTAGCGTGCTGCATAAAATCTTGTAGCTCGCCCATTGGTGGCTCCCAAGCTTTCACTAAAATTAACAATGGTTCATCTAAGGCGTCATGAGTATCTATAGCTACACTAGGTCCTGCCTTTAAAGCCTTTTTTGGTGAAAGTGTGAGCTGCTGTAGAATATTAGTATTAAATGTTGCCCAATTGCATAATGTATATTCGGTTGGAAGCGAGTGGATTAAAGATGCATATGAATGGTTTTCTGATACTTGTTCCATACGCTGTTGGGTTCGAGGGGCTTTTTTTTCTGTTTCTTTCTTTGTGTGTTTGCTAATTAAAGTTGTGCCGATTGCTAACAGCGCACCACGCAAAATAAATGAATAAACAATTTGTGTAGCCAATACAAACGCCCACCACTGGCCGAAACTATTAGTGTTTGCATAGTTACTTATTAGTCTTGAATCTTGTGTACTACGCAATAACTCACTTGTGGGTTGTGCCACTTCCCAAAACCACCAAGGTGTGGCAATAGCACCTAAAATTGGCTGTAACTGCTCTGCATTTAATAACGTACTTCGCCAAACAAAATTAATATCGGTAGCCAGTAATAAAATTAAGAAAGTTAGTAAAGAGGCAACAGAGTAGGCAAGGGCAGCTGCTTGGCTTTGCAAAAAGAACCAATACTTATCAAATTTTTGTTGTCTTATTTTTAATAACTGTACTTGCTGAGATTGACTCCATATGGGCAAAGCGCTTAATAATCTAGCTATGTTCAATCCTCTACCTTGCACTAATGATAAAACGGAAAGAATTGCGCCAAATAGTGGGATAAATAGATAAACAAGTAATAAATATAACAGGTTAACGCGGCCAGCTTCATCGCCATTTAACACACCCAAGCTCAATAAAAGCCCACACAAAAAACCAATAAACATGATCGGTTTAGATAGATTTATTGCTTGTTCCTTATTTATTGAGGGAAATTCAGATTGCACAGCTAACCTTGTGTTGGAACGAGATAAATTCAGTAGGCTGAGAGTGTAACCAAAAGTATGATGTGAAGAAATAGAAAAAGCGATTTAGGCATGTATAAATCGCTTTTTAGTAAATAACCTCAATCCTGTTTAAGAAACGGCCTTTAGCTGCGCTATTCCTGCAAATAAATAAGTGGCTAATGTTAGATATTTAGGATTTTCTTGGCAATTTAATACCCACTAATCCACAAATAAACAACAATAGACTGCCAGCCACAGGTACTTGATTAACTTGCTGTATATACTCCACGCTATTGGTTTGTCTAAAACCGGTGCGCATTAATACTGATTCACCTGCGGCGATAGAAATCCCAAATATATAGCGGCTTTGCGCCATAAGCTGTGCCATTGTGCCGGAATTATCTCCAATCGCCGTAGTACTGCCATTAAATAATACGCCTTCAATCCCGCCCGAATTGGCTAAAAATAATTCAGTTACACTCGCGCCGTCATCACTATCTTCAATATCAGTCAAGTAAGGGGCAATGGGGAAGTACTGCACAGATGAACCCGCGTCTGGTTCAAAAATAAGCTCAAAACCGCCAGAGGTGCGTGCAATGGCATATTCACTATCAACAGATGCAGACATACTGGCTTCAAACAAACCTGATATATTAAAAGAAATAGCATCGTTACCTACATTGTCAAGTCTATAGTGTCGCTCTAGGAGCACCGATGAGTAGGCTAATGAGTCAAAAGAATCTGTATTCAACGCTATGGTTGCTTGCCCCTCTTGGTTCACTGATCGGCTGATTATATCTTGTGCGCTTGAATCGCCTTCGTCATCTGAAGTCACTATATGCTCATACATAGCGGTAGTAAAATCAGCATTGGCTAAGTTAATAGTGGTGTCGACTCCCCTGTTTATATAGGGCGTAGGTGGTTCATCGAATTGGTTGCCAATTTGTATGTCTATCGTTCTATTATTAACAAAGTCTGCAGAATCAACACTACTAACCAAATCATTATTTATGACCAAGGTTTGTGGTACGTTTACAATGTCTAATCCTTGAGGCAAGTTTCCACTATTGATTAAGTAACTATGCTCCATAGATAGCTCTGAATTAGCGTAAACCACAGAGGCTTGAGTTGTTGTTGTGGTTATTGAAAATAATAAGGCTAGTGATAGGAGTGTCGGCTTAGTGTGCATTGTGAGTTCCTTGAATTTACACTGATAGTTAAAAGTTACTAGTATAAAAACAATCAAATAAACAATATTGAGTATGGCTACTCAAATTTCACTTAATGCTACCTATTTTTCAATATCAGCACGCTGCTATTGAGTTCACTTATTGCTAAATATTATGTTACGAAGCCGTGAAATAACATGAATCTATGAAGTCACTTAGCAATACTAAGTGACTTCATATGACTATATTTTAGGGGTAGTTATATTAGATATCCTTTATTAATTCTTGTACTGCGCGTTTCAATTGAGGGTCAATACCTTTGGCTTTATATGCCGGTGGATTAAACACTTCAATATCTGGCTGAGCTGGTGTGAAGTCCATATTTGCACCTGATTCTTTTACCCACCAACCTCTAAACGGCATTCGCACTAGTGAGCCATCAACCAATGTATAACCACCCGTACTAATCACCGCACCAAAAGTGGGGCGACCTACTAGTTTGCCTATACCTAATGCTTTGTATGCATGTGAAAATATTTCAGCATTTGAATAGCTATTTTCATTACTCATTGCAATAGAAGGTTTCGTCCATGCCGATAGTGGTAAGCGTTCTGAAAATGGATAGGTATTTTTGAATTTTTCATGTTCCCGCTCTAGATTTTTAGCCGCTCCACGAGGGATAGTATAAGCGTGTTGTTTGACATTAAGCACCGCCATTAAGTAGTCGGTTGTCCAACCGCCACCGTTATATCTTACGTCTATTACTATTCCGTCTTTACCATATCCTGCCGCCATTAGTTCTCGCTCAAAACGTTCAAAGCTAGTCCAATTCATGCCGCGAATATGCAAGTAACCTAAACGACCTTTCGAATATTCATCAGTTAACCGTCTGCGTTCATTTACCCATGCGTCGTAGTTTTGATTACTTAAACTGTCAGTCGGCCAAATTACGACATCTTTTTCATTTCCAGCAGACAAAACGGATAGTAGAACAGGTGAATCTACTTTGTTGTTTAGTAAGCTATAAAGATTATTGTTGCCAAGGTTGGTTTGATCAACAGAAGTAATGACATCGCCTACTTCTAGTTTGCTTTCCTTTCTGTCGGCAGGACTGTTATCAAGGACCGATGTTATTTTAAAGCCGCTGCTAGTATGCACACCTTCTATACCAAGCAATCCTGTTTTTTGTTTTTGCGTTTGTTTAGGGTTTTCACCTCTAAAGAGACCCATATGGCTTGCATTCACTTGTCCTAGCATAAGGTTAAATATGTACTGAAAGTCTTCCTTTGTGCTCGCTTTTAGCGCAATAGGACGATACTGTTCGCGTAATTCGCCCCAGTCTTTACCATGGAAGTTAGGATCATAAAACCCTGCATTTAATGCGCGCCATGCATCATCAAATATCTGTGCTAATTCTTGTTCGTGATCAATTAGCATTTGTGACGATGTATTGAGGTTTTCAGTCTTATCACTTTTGGTAATTACTCTTACTAATTTGCCACCTTTTGTTAGCGTATAAAGATGTTTACCGTCTTTACTCAAATGTAAACCTTCCGCTTGAGCGTCACCTTTAATGACTGTTTTTTTGTCTTCACCATCCCACTTTATCTTGTATAAGCTTCGTTCAATTTTATAATTTTGACGCCAACTGCCATCAATACTGTAGTAAATATGCTCACCTTCTTTATCAAAGGCTAATTCGGTTTCATTACCCGGGAATCGAGTAACTTGTTCAAGCCTTTGATAAATGCCGTCGAAATCAATGGAAATTAACGTTTCACTCGTTTCCTTTTCATCATCTTTTTCGTCACCCTCTTTTTCATCAGATTTTTTGTCAGACTTTTTGTCAGAGCTAACGTCTTCTTTAAACTCGCTACGTTTCCATTGTTCCTTTGAACGTTGCCAATCTTCTTCATTTAACCAAGCAAACCAAATATCAAAGTCGCCATTATTACGCATTGAACTAAATCCTAATTTGCTGCCATCAGCGCTCCAAACAGGATTGATGTCGTACTTTGGATGCATGCTTACATTAACTGGTTTCTTGGAGTTATCTGCTGCATGTATATATATTTCTTCGTTAAAATTAAGGTCGCTTAATGAATAGGCTAGCCACTGACTATCGGGTGACCAAGCCACACCTGAAGGCGTATCCCAACCATTTAAAAGTGTTTCTTTATTCGATAAGTTAGCTTTATCGTCAATATCTGCGGTGACCATGCCTCCACGGCCTTCAAGGTAAACAATGCGTTCTCCATTAGGGGAAACAATAGGCGATGTTTCTTCTGCTTGAGTGTCAGTTAGTTGCGTCACTGTATGTTTTAGGCTGAAAAATAAATTGGGCTGGTCAGTATCAGCCGACGTTACTTTATATAAATCATTTTGACCGGCTTTATCTGAAACAAAAATTAAGGTGTCATCATTCAACCACGTTACGTCTCTATCGCGCTGTGCACCTTGCGTCAAGCGAACACTGCGTTTATCTTCTTTATCATTTCGAGTAACAAATATGTCACCCCGCACAACATAAGCTGATAATTTACCATTGGGTGATACAGCATATTCATCTAAGTCGTTATTGGTGGTTTTAGACACCACAGGGTCAAACCTAAAATCGCTTTTAACATCAATATTTAAAGTAGTGCCGCGTTTAGAAGCAACATCAAAATTAACCACTTTATCGCCTGCTTGATAAACTATAACCGAACCATCAGCATTGGTGCTAAAATCATTAACGCCAAAGGTTTTCTCGTTGGTTAATTTTGTTTCGTTGCCGTTTAAATCAGTTTTATAAACGTTGTATTTACCTGCTAACGGCGTGATGTAGTAAATCGTATCGTTACCCACCCATTTAGGTGAAAAGTCGCTCCCCGCATAACTAGTTACTTGTGTGTATTCGTCTTGTTGCATATCGTAAACCCAAATATTTCTATTTGCTGGGCCTCGATAATCTTCTCGTGACACTCGTGCTGTGCTTCTTACAAAAGCAATTTTACTGCCGTCGGGAGACATGACAGCATCCATACCCAATGCATCTAAGAATCTAGATTCAGTTGTTTGCCCATTCATGTTTACTGCGAGTATCTCGGATTCTCTCTCTACCTGCTGATACAGTCGACGACTCATAAATAGCACTTGATTAGTTGGAGTGATATCCGTCACTCTATCGCTTGATGAGTGATACGTTAAACGCTCAGGTCTGCCACCATCTGCACCTATAACAAATACATCGTTATTACCAAAGCGGTCGCTATTAAAGGCGATTTTGGTGCTATCTTGACTCCAAACTGGCGAGCCTTCGTAACCTTCATGAATCGTTAAACGGTCAGCTCTGCCGCCATTACTGGCAACCGTCCATATATCGCCTTGATACGTAAAGGCTATTTGAGTGCCATCAGGGGATATTTCAGGTTGTAATATCAATGCCTGAGCATTGGCTTTATAAGCACTTAAGAGTAACAGTGGAACGAGTAAAGCGAAGCTTTTCATTTAACTATCCTTGCGGTTTCTTATTTTGTTATGTTTGCCATATTAACTTGAACATACGCCAAACGATTTATTTTATTAAAATCTTAAACGGCCGTTGATAAGGTTTTGAATCTTATATTTATGATTCATCAAGACCAAGGCAATTTTTTGTTATAATTTATAGTCTAATTAGTAGTGTTTGGATTGAATCTATTACTTAATTCTGTTGATCAATCTAGAACAAACTCAATACTACGTGGCTTGATTAGCAAACCATCTTTGTTCCGCCCACAAACCAATGAATAAAAACACTAGCATCAAGTATATAGGCAAATGTGATAGATAAGTTTTATCCGATACTTGGCCATTATTGGTGGTTGTTATCAAACGTTGTTGAGTTGCAGTAATTTGCTTGTATTGATTGAGTGTTTTCCATGATGTTTTATCATCAAGATATAAACGCACACCAGAACTTTTGGCATCTGAATCATTGTTAGCACTTACTTTTATTTCATACCAACCTGCTTTTTCATGTTCAATTAATGAACATTGTCGGTCTTCAAAAAATGTATCTGCAGATCGGGCGGGGAATTTTTCTAATGTTGTTGGTGAGCGATAACTTACTAAGCCTTCGGTCTGTAAATTATCAAAACATATTTGTTTTATTAATTTGGTAGCGTCTAATAAGCTTGTGTGCTCCCACTTTATTAGTGGGATTATTCGCGGTTTGCCAATCAGTTTGAGGATGTGTTGCCAATACTGGCTATGTAATTGAGGATTGCCTGCTAATCGCCAGCTATGAGAATATTGACTCATCGCTATAGCAAGTTTCCCTTTTCCATATTCAAACATCCCTACAATGCCTTGGCCATTTTCATCTTTAATAATTGAATTACTTTCAAACCTTGCGCTTAAAACATCTATTGGTTCTTGGGTCTTCAGTTTGTCCCAACTAAATAGCGCTTTGTTTAACGCATCAGTACTGATGTTTATTTGATTTTCTATGGGCGCTAAAAGAGAAGACCAGTTATTCTGAACTAGTTTATTGTCAGCAATGAGATATAAACCCAACCCTTCTGCAATAGCTGCTTGAATAGCACTTGTATCATTATCAGCAAGTTGAGATAAAAACCGGTTATCTACCACTAATATCTCTGCCCAATTTAAGCTCTCTTGCCATAAGCTATCTTGTGATTGGTTTTCAAGCGCTTGTTCAGGATTAATAATTTGCTGTTTGAATTTATCCTTACTTATTTGGGAATGAATGCGTATTTGACTGCCTTGATTGGCAAGCCAATTATGCAAATGGCGGGTCTCAAAAGAAGGAGCTGATTGCACAATTAATACTTTTGCTTTAGCGCCAGAAGATACATATACACTTATATTTTCGCTTACTAGCAAATTTTCTTGCTGGTTGTATATAGCGACTTTATACAGCCAGTTACCTTGTGAAACAGGGACAGTGGTAAACGAAATAGAATCGCCCAACTTAGCTCGTTGAACGTCTAAAAGCTCATCATATGGGTCAAAAAAATGTACGTTAAATATTTCATCTATATTTTCAGGCCCAGCTAGTGTTAACTGCACATCTAAGCTGTCGCCAATGATGATACTTCTTGGCCAACTTGCTTTTTTAAATCCGATTTGAATAGGCGCAATGTTGGTGTATTCAATATTGAGGTTATTAAACGCTGAATCACCTAATAAAGCATTTAATTGGTTCCATTGATGTTCTGATAAACCATTGCCATTTAAAATCAACTTTTGGTAATGTTTTAGCTTATTTGATAACTCAGCTATGGATATTTTATTTTCAATTTGTATATTTTCATCAGCTAAAAAAATACCGCTTGTATTGGTGTAAATAGTTAATGCTTTATGCGTGTTGTATTGATAAGAAATATTCAAAAATAATGATAAAAATACGGTGAAGGCGACTAAATTCAAACCAGCAACTAGTGCTAACCTGAGCTTCTTAGCCTTTAACCGTTTGAATGTGTAGTAAAGGTTGATTAATATCCCAATGCCAAGTAGTGAACAAACCACCATAAACATAGGTTGGTCAATATTTGGTTGTACTTCAATAGATTGAAAATTCATGGTTGTTGCATTACCCGTTTAAAATTTTCAACAATATCGGTTTCGGCTCTTTTGGGTATAAGTTGTGGTTTAGCAATGGGCTTTTTCAGAGTTTGCCAGAAATAAGCTTTAATATTTTTGATGCAGTTTTCGCAATCATTAATAGTCCACTGCTTTTCTATTCTAATACGCTCTAGCATAGCCAGAATGGATAAAGTGTCAGCCGTGTCGCTTAAATTATTCAGTTTACTATTTAATAATTCAATTGATTGAGTAATGAGTAGTGTGTCATCTTGGTTCAATAAAGGTGAGCGCAAGGGCACCTGCGCCAGCGTGTTTAGTAGCTGGCGAACAATATATTGCTCAGTGTTGTTTATTTCAAAACTCTGTTGTCGTTTTGGCTCTAGAATATCATTTAGTTCGCCCTGATAGCGTCTATCTTCTGTTACTGGTGGTGGTTTAAATCCTAGTCGTTTTACATATACTCTGTCGGCTTTTCGCGCTCTATTGAGGTAATCCAACGCTTCTTGCTCATAAGGTAAGGCATTAATTGGGTCGGATAAATGCAAGTACAATTCTGCTTGCCACATGTTTTGTATCGATAATTTCATAAGTGCTCGAGGATTAAGTTGTCCTGTTTTAGGGCCCACATATTCGGTATCTGCACTGCCATGATTATGACCAAACATGTCTATCATTTCATCGTATCCAGATAGACTACTTGATTCATTGCTACTGCTATGTTCGTGTGAATGCTCGGGTGTTAAGGTCGATATACGTTGAGTTTCTTCTTCGTGATCGTGGTCATGCTCATGCTCGCCATCGTTATGCTCATCCAATGCGTGGTTTGGCCCAGCTTCCATAGTTTGCATAACGCCAGTCTCAAATTCATCACCCAGATACTGTCCATATCGCAATTTTAAGTCGCTTTGTGCAATTGCCAAATCTCTAGATGTTTCATCAAACTCATCTTGCGACAAAACCGATTTTCTATCTATGAGTTCAATTGTTTCAATTATAATTTGGCGCTGACTTTTAAAGTACTCGGGGATAAAATCCATTAAAATACCATCGCTACTTATGCCTACGTCGTCATCATCTAGCCATTTTAGGATTTTTGTTTGTGAGACCATATTCTGAGGAGAATCTGCGCGATTATCAGTAGCAGAGACAGTAAAATAAAGTTCATCACCAGGCTCCATATTCAATGATAAAAAATCCCAACGTTTTTGATAGATCCGTTTCACACTGTTTGCGGAGTTAGCATCAACAGGTATATCTTCATAACTATCAAATTTAAATACTTCGTCACGAAATTTAACGCTTTCACCGCTTCCTTTTGCGATTGAGGCGTTAATTAATACATCAGTCAATCCATAATCGTCTTCCACTATCACTTGTGCATCTACCACAGGTGTTTCGCTACGTTTGAATTCAGAAACCGTGGCTAGGGGAGTCGTAATTTGTATGCTTGGTGGGTTGTCTCTTAACATATTGATGGTATAGAAAATGGGGATGTTTTGACTATTATCTTGCAAATTGTTAATTGAATAAAGAACGGGGGCGTTGAGTTTCCATGATGCCTGATAGGTGTCAGGTGATAACTGCTTAAAAGGTTGGCTTGCCTGCTGTGATATATTGAGCGATAAATCTAAATGTTGCTCTGATTGAGCAATCCACTGAATGGTTGAGCCTTGCGCGGCCTCAATATTGAAATCATTAATTTCTTGTTTTGGTAATTGTGTATAGTTTGGTGGTGTTATGACTATCTGCCAATCGACATTAGGTTTTGAGCTTGAAGGAGTTTCCACATTGGATTCGGTTTGGTAAAGAGGCGAGGATCCACCTTCAATATTGCTTAAAAGAGCATGAAGTAAAAAGCTTATAGTCATAAAACATATACTTAGCCATAATCCCTTTTTTGTTTGATACAAAGGATATATTGCATGTTGAATGTCTATTTTATGCTCATGCAAAGCGCGTTTAATACGTTTTTGTTGGAGTGTTTGCAAAGAAGAAAGTTGCGATACATCTTTAAACAGGAGATGTGCGCTTTCTTCAGTTTCTGCGTATGCTCTATCAATATGCACTAAAAGGTTGGATTTGCTCAATCGCGCATATGCGCTACTGAATTTTTGATAAATAACGAAGCCAATAAATATAGCAAAGCTAACGGCAAGTATTTGTGTGTTGCTTAGCGGGCTGCTACCTGCAATATTTAACAATATTGAAGCGAAAAATCCCACACAAATCGTTGCTAAGAATAGGTTAGTGCTCACTATTAAGCGGGATAACCACCAACGTTTTTTTACGATTTTAAGCAAAGCATCTAAATTATGCATGCTTATGTCTCATCTCTTCTGATGTTATTCGGTTGGTATATTCACTAAAGATACGTTCTAAAATAAACAAAAGTACGCAGATTAACGCTAGCCAATTGTTGATAGGTAAAGGTTTTTCTTCAGTTGCAAAACCCGTATTTTCTATTTGTTGGTTTATGACTAAGTTATTGCCAGAGGCGGTGCTTGTAATTGCTTCTTGAGATATTCGCGCCCGTTGCCAAAATGCTTTTTCAGCGTGACGACTAAACAACACTTTAATTAATTCAATTGGCAATAATGGGCTATCTATTTTTTCTAATTCATTCACAAAAAGCAGCTTTTCTGTAGTCGGAAGGGTAGATAATTCATTCTTGTTAACGCTTAGTGCGCTACTTAGCATAATGGTTGCTGATACTTGCTTTAGGTTGCTCTGCTTTACCGTTTCAATTGTATGTTGATAGACCTCAATGTTGATATTCGGCAACTGATTCAATACATTAACTGCGCGTAAAATCGTTTTCTTTGCTTCTGCAATTGCAGCTTGGGTGTTTGAATTAGGCTCTATTAGCAATAGTGAAAGGTACAGTGAGCTATCATTACTCTCGGTTCTTTCTATAATTTGCCATTCAACTTTACTAGGTAAAATGAATTTTTCACCAATAAACTGAGACATGCCATTGGTGCTATACACCACAATTTCATTAGCTTGATAGGGATTGTTTAACAACCAATCAGACACCCTGTACCAAGTGTTGCTATAAGTGGTCACTTGAAGCGTTTTTTCTTTTATTTGTTCAACGCTTAGCTCGTTGCCTGAAGAGAGTGATATTGAATGTGCACTGTCGTTTTTCAATTCGTTCAATAGCGCACTGCGCTGTTCATCAGATGCAAATGCTAACCAGTCATCGGTAACAATCAATATCCGTTTGGCATCCGGTTGATTCTCGGAGTTAAATAAGCCCAATAACAATAAAATAATGCTTACTAAAAGTAGAAGGCGAGTCAGTAACAATCTTTTTTGTGTCAGCTTTATTTGTTTATGATTTTGTGGTGGTTTATCTGGGAAAAAAGCAAGCGTAGAAAATGTCATTTTTTGATGTTTGCTACGACTATATAAATGAATGGCAATGGGAATAGCTAAGCTTATTAAGCCTAAAACCCAAACTCCCACTGAGCTAGCCAACCAATCCACTATCTCGCTCCCATATTCGACAATGTTGAGGCAACCACTTGCAGCGCATGAACAATGGGTTGGTCAATATTAACCTTTACGTGTTTTATTCCTAATTTGGCTAATTGGTTGGTTAGATTTTCATTAAATAAGGCGCGATTTAGCAAATATTCTTCTTGAATAGCATGGGCTGAAACTGTTTGTTTGCGCCCGCTCTCGCGCTCAGTAAATTGAATTTCACCAGAAAAATCAAAAGTAACTTCATCATTTGTTTCAAGCTGAATTGCCAATACTTCACAGTGAAAATTAGATAGGTTTTGTGCAAGAGACAAAAGCTCTTGTTCGCTTTCATAAAAATCGCTTACTAGAATAACTAGTGAATTTTGCCTTACACTATGTACGTATTGGGGAAAGGTTTCCCATTTTGGAAAGGTGTTTACTGCTGTGAGTTTTTCTAGTTGCAACAAATATTGGTGGTAATGTCTTTGACCATGTCGAACGGGTAAATATTGTAGAACATCGCTATTTAGCGCAAGCATGCCAATTGCATCACCTTGTTGGTGGGATAAATAAGCCAATGCGGCGAGTAAATTTTTTGCAAATGCTAGTTTATCCCAATGCCCGTCTCTAGACTGCTCGTGCATAGACTCGCTGCAATCCAGCATACCCCAAACATTAAGCGCACTTTCTTTTTCAGCTTCGCGTACAAAGTAACGGTCATTACGTGAAAAAAGTTTCCAATCAATTTTACCTGGATCATCTCCTGGCTCATACACTCTATATTGATTAAACTCAATACCTACGCCGCGAATATTGCTTGGATGTTGACCCACAATAGCTCCTTGAGCAAGGATACGAGTGCGTATTTCCAAGTCTTTTATTTGTGCAATAGTGGCGTTATCGAGTAACTCTGACATGTTGTTTTACTTAGCGTTATAGTGGACTAACCGGCTTAGCAACATCGGTCAATAATGCGTTAATGATTATTCCAACCGAAATGTTCTGCGCTTCAGCTTTAAAATTTAACAGTAGTCTATGACGCAACACTGCATCAGCAACCGCTTGAATATCTTCAATAGTCACGGCAAAACGGCCTGATAAGATGGCATGCGCTTTTGCACAAAGCACCAAAGCTTGGCCACATCGAGGGCCAGCTCCCCATTTAACAAATTCTTTTACCATATTGATTGAAGTAGTTACTGGACGCGTTTGCCTAGAAAGCTGAGTAACATAACTAAGTAATGGTTCACTAATTTCAACTTCACGTACAATATTTTGTAGCGACATTAAATCATTAGCTGAAAGCTTGGAAGAGATTGTCGCTTTGGTATTGCCCGTTGTGCGAATTAAAATATCAAGTTCTTCTTGTTCACTCGGATAATCAACATGTAAAAACATCAAAAAACGGTCAAGTTGTGCTTCGGGCAATGGATAAGTCCCGGCTTGTTCTACAGGATTTTGAGTCGCTAAAACGAAAAATGGAGAAGGCAGGGGGTGATGTTTTCCTGCATAACTCACTTGACGTTCTTGCATGGCCTCAAGTAAAGCGGCCTGAGTTTTAGGTGGTGTCCGGTTTATTTCATCTGCTAATAATATTTGGGTAAAAACAGGGCCTTCTTGAAATTTGAAAAAACGCTCACCTGACTGATGATCAGTTTCTAATATTTCTGTTCCAATAATATCGCTAGGCATTAGGTCGGGGGTAAATTGAACACGCTTAAAGGTTAAATCGATAGCATTAGCTAGTGAACTTATCATTAGTGTTTTCGCCAAACCGGGCACGCCTTCCAACATACAATGCCCACCTGCAAGTAAGCTTACCGTTAGCAGTTTCAATACATCAGTTTGCCCAACAATCACTTTACCTACTTCATTGTTTACCTCTTGTAACTTGGCAATCAACTTTTCTATTTCTTCTTCTTTTAAGTTTGTTGTCATTTTTCTCTCTTATGCGGTCATTGCATACATAACAATGTTAACTGCAAACTTAGTATTATCTATTCTAAGCCAACGTTTGTTGCGAAAATCATAATCCCATTCACAACCAAAGTCTTTATTGCTATACAGTACGCCAATTCGCCCATCAATTATAATCGCTTTTAAATACTCATGAATTAAATCATCGCCCCATCCATTTAATTCCATTGAAGTGCGAGGTGGTCCATCAAATTCAAAAAAGCTTGAATAAATAGGGTGGTCGTTAGGGATTTTTACTAATGCATCTGCACCAAAAATGTCAGCCATTTGTTTTTCAAATGTACGCGCAAACATACCATCAATATCGTGATTGCAATCATCTGCAAATACAAAGCCGCCATTTCTAACGTAACGCTCGAAATTACGTTTTTCTTGCTGACTAAACTGCACAAGTCGATGGCCAGCCATGTAGCAAAATGGAGAACTAAGCATGGCGGGATCTGACAGAGGAATTACTCGTTCAGTGAGATCAACTCTTAAGCTTGTATATTCAATCAACGAATTGAGCACGTTAGCAGGCATCCGTTCATCAACATCCCAATTTCCCGACTCATAACTTAAACGAGTAAAATAGAAATCGTAATCTTCTGCAGTTGCAAAATTCGGAAGTAATCCAGCAATACCCAGTGCGCAAACGCGTTGAATAAATTTACGTCTTTCCACTATGTTTACCTATTAATGCTGAAAAAATAACATTATAAAACGCTTAATTTGCAAAGAAAAAGCACATGCAAAGCATGCATGTGCTTTTAATCGCGATTTACACAGCGTCTGAGAGACTACTAAAGGTAAAGTCTCTAATTTTCATTGACGGGATCATATTGCCATCAATACGCTGAGGTTTACCCAAAGCTTCTATGTTATTGAGCATTACAATAGGGCTTTCATTAAAACGGAAGTTTTTAATAGGGAATTTGATTTTCCCATCTTCAATATAGAAAGTCCCATCACGTGTTAACCCTGTGTATAGAAGTGTTTGAGGATCTAATGAACGTATGTACCACAACCTTGTAACTAGCACACCTCTGCGTGTACTTGCTATCATGTCCTCTAATGATTCGCTGCCACCTGTCATGATAATGTTTCCGCCACCCGGCATATAGTCGACACCGGTTTTATTTGCCCAATAAGGTGTGTTTGGCATATTGACTACCATGCCATTTTTCACCCATTCAGTTTTCACTCTAGGGTAGCCATCTCCACCAAAAGGTGCCACTGGTACATCAGGGTGTTGCGGATCACTGTATATGTTGACTCGTTCGTCAAACATTTTCTCGCCTTTACGATTTTTAGGTACTTTTTCTAAATCTTCACCCTCTTTAGGTTTATAACTTAAAAAACTTCTGCCTTCATCAGCGGTGCGTTGGCCCATATTATTAACCATGTTATTGAGCAATCCTACGCTAGCAGCAGGCTCTAAAATAACGGTATATTTGCCAGGCTCCATGGCTTTTGCATTAACAGAGTTTTTAGCTTTCGAAATGGCTATGCTAGAGGCTTTAGCGGTATCTAGTTTTTTATAGTCACTGAAATCACGCGTGACCCAACCCGAACCTGTACCATCTTCAGTACGAATAGTAACTGAGAAATCCACATTCGTTCCTGCGTTATAGGCAAATAACCCTTTGTTATTCATAATGGCAGTAAAACTAACCGTTTCTTCTAGGAATCCTGATGAAACAAGTTTGTTTTTCTTGGATGGAGCAATGCTATCTTCTGCTGCTTGCGCTCTGTCTTCAGGAGTTACGCTAGCAGTAGAATCAAAATAGGTTTTGCTACTAAGGTACTTTTGTTTGCCAAATACTGGCGTGAACTCTTCTGATTCAGGCGCTAACTTTGCAAGTTCCTCAGAGCGGCGCACAACTTTGGCTAAAGATGCGTTATCAAACTCGTTAATTGTTGCTACACCTGTACGCTTTCCAAAGGTTGATTGCACAGCTAACGTCAGGTCACTTTCTTCGCCTGCTGTAGAAACAGAATTTCGAGCATAGCGAATGTTTCCGCCCTCAAGCCCGTTTAGGATAACTTCAATTTCGTCAGCTTTAGATAGTTTAATTACTTTAGTCAATAAGGCTTTGGCGTCTTTTTCATTCATAATTGTCATAATATTCTCCTTTCCTCAGACTAAACTTTACGAGCGGTATTAATAACATTGACGTTATTAAAACGAGTAGTTGGACATCCGTGAGATACGGCACTTACCTGAGGAGGTTGACCTTTTCCATCGAAAAATGAGCCACCTAAACGATAGTCAGACTTACCGGCCATTTGCACACAATTGTTCCAAAACTCTTGCGTATTCGACTGATAGGCAACATCTTCAATTTGCTCAGTAATTTTTCCATCTTTAATTTCGTAAAATAATTGTCCACCAAACTGGAAGTTATAACGTTGTTGGTCAATTGAGAATGAGCCGCGACCTGCAATATAAATTCCATCTTCAACGCCGCTGATTACGTCATCTGCAGAGATATCTTCTTTATTGGGGCGTAATGAAACATTTGGCATGCGCTGGAATTGCACATCACGCCAGCTTTGCGAATAACAACAACCATGAGAGGCATTTTGATCAATCATATGCACTTGGTCACGTGTAGCTTGATAATTCACTAGAATGCCATCTTTAACAAGGTCCCATTCTTTGGTTTTTACGCCTTCATCATCATAGCCAACATTCCCTAGTGAATGTTCCTGGGTTTTGTCTGCGAATAAGTTGACGATATCTGACCCATATTGAAATTTACCGCTTTTCCATTTATCAAGGGTTGCAAAGCTGGTTCCAGCAAAGTTTGCTTCATACCCAAGTACTCTATCTAGCTCTAATGGATGGCCGACTGACTCGTGGATAGTCAACATTAAATGAGCAGGATCAAGGACGATATCATATTTACCTGGCTCTACTGACTTCGCTTTTAATTTAGCTTGTAATTGTTTGCCTGCAGCGGTGGCGTCTTCAATAATATCATAGCTGTTTTTATAGCCAATGTTAGCACCGCTTACTCGAATTTTGTCTTCTTCTTTACCATCAAGGTATTCGAAACCCATTCCTACTGGGTTACCTAAACCAGTGCGCTGTTTGAAACCCGCTTTACCAATTGCGGTGGCAAAGAATGGGGCCCATAGCCGGTGCACATCTTGGTCAATGTATGAGCCGTCGGTAGAGGCAAAATATTTTTGTTCATTAACTAAAAATAAAATAGAGGTAATATAATTTGCCCCGTTTTTCATGGCGGCATCATTTACCGACAGCAACAGGTCAACCTTATCTTTGATGGGTACTTCTAACGCGTTTTTCTTAATAGGCGTATTCCAACTGACATCGCCTACACCTTTAACCGGTGCAAGTTTAACTGGCTCTGTTTGGAATTTTGAATTTGCTTTGGCTACCGCGACTGCTTTTTCAGCCGTTCTCGCTATGCTGTCGGGGGTAACAATAGAGGTAGAGGCAAAGCCCCATGTACCATTAGCAATCACGCGTATGCCAATACCCGCACTTTCGGTGTTCACAATGTTATCTACAACGGTTTCTGCTGTGGTCACAAACTGATTTAAATACCGACCAATTCTTGCATCAGCATAAGTTGCGCCTTTTGCTTTCGCTGCATTTAATGCAATATCTGCCAATTTCTTTTTGTAGGCAACATCCATAGGTTTATCTAAGATTTGGTCTAAACTAACGGCCATGCCAGAGATAGGCAAAAGCATGGCGCCTACTCCCGCTGCACCACCTAGTTTTATAAAGTCGCGTCTTTCCATTTTATTCCCTCGTTAAGGTGTTTATTGGTTTTATTAGCTCACGCCGGAATTGATAAATGCTTTGTTCGTAATGAGGGCGAAGGCTATAACCATTTTTAATTATATTTTGGCAGTTGGAGTTGAAACAGGATGTTGTAATATTAATAGTTTTTATCAGCTGCCATTTGTTGTAGCCACCAATTTATTTTTTGGCTTATATCATATTAGCGTATCTTGCTACTATTGTAGTCAGTGAATATGTAACAAACATTTACAAAATGTGCAGGCGAGAACTTTCTAATGGGTATAACAGTGAAAAATTGTGTTACTGACTGAATTACTGTATGCTCGCGTGCCGCGCGAGTCAGGTACTTAATTAATTGTGATTTGGTATAAACTGCGCTTATCAACAAGGCATACCAGATACTACCCTATATGAGTTTTGAATCACTCCAGTTAATTCCAAGTTTACTTACTATACTCGATAAACAAGGCTATACCACGCCAACACCTATACAAGAAAAAGCAATTACGCCTATTTTGGAAGGTAAAGATGTGATGGCTGCCGCGCAAACCGGCACAGGTAAAACCGCCGCGTTTTCATTGCCAATGTTACAGTTATTGAGTAACAGCAAACAACAAGCAAAAGCTAATCATACACGTGCGTTAGTACTTACCCCTACCAGAGAGCTTGCAGCTCAGGTTGCTGAGAGTGTGAGTGTGTATGGGCAAGGGCTAGATCTTAAATACAATTTAGTTTTTGGTGGGGTGAAGATAAATCCGCAAATGATGAAATTGCGAAAAGGCACCGATATTTTAATTGCAACACCAGGTCGTTTATTAGACTTGTTTCAACAAAATGCGATTAAATTCAATCAAATTGAAATGCTAGTGCTAGATGAAGCTGACCGCATGCTTGATATGGGCTTTATTAAAGATGTTAAAAAGATATTAAGTTTATTACCTAAAAATCGGCAAAGCTTATTATTTTCAGCTACGTTTTCAGAAGAAATTAGAACGTTAGCAAGAACGTTATTAAAAGAGCCTGTTGAAGTGTCTGTTACTCCACCAAATACAACAGTTGAAATAATTGAGCAACATGTTTACCCGGTAGATAAAACTAAAAAGACAGCATTACTTACCCACTTAATTAAAACAGAAAATTGGTTTCAACTATTAGTATTTTGCAGAACAAAGCATGGTGCGAACAGAGTAACCAAAAGTTTAAATAAGCAAGGTATCTCTGCCGCTGCTATTCATGGCAACAAAAGCCAAAATGTGCGCACAAGAGCCTTAGCCGACTTTAAAGATAAATCGATACAAGTGTTAGTTGCAACGGATATTGCGGCAAGAGGCATTGATATTACAGATTTACCTTATGTTATTAACTACGACTTGCCTCATGTGGCAGAAGATTATGTGCATAGAATTGGCCGCACTGGTAGGGCGGGTAAAGCTGGTAAAGCTATGTCGTTAGTTTGTGCTGAAGAAAGTAAGCAACTACTAGGCATTGAGCGTTTAATTAACATGAAGATTGAACAACAAATTATTCCTGGCTTTAAGCCTATTGAGCCACTTCTAACTAAAAACTTTAAGCAGCCAGCTAGTAAAAATAATTCTGCCAATAATAAGCCTAGAAGAAATCGTTCGACTAGAAACCGAGCAGTAAAATAAACAAGTTAAAGACAGCAACCGACTATCGATTATCAATTAGTCCAAGACTCTTTCGCTTGCCATTAAAGTAAGCCTTTGCTATTAAATTTATTAATGTTTTGATTAAAAACATACTAATCTGTTGGCCTTGCTATAATTTGCTTAACACTATGATAGTGCTAATTTAACGGGTTACAAAATTTGCTGTTTGTTACCCTATTTGAGGTTAATTAGTGCAGAAATATTATTTACTATGATTGTTGGTGATTTATTGATATCTATAACCCAACCGTAATTTGGTAATTCTAAAGTGTCTAATTGAGAATCTAATAAACGAGAATCAACAAAGTGTCCAGTGCGTGAACTAAGGCGTTCAAGCAAGAGTTTTCTCGAGCCATTTAGTATAATCCACTTAATCTGACTTTCGCATTTAGCTGATAGCGTTTTGCGATAGGATTCTTTCAATGCTGAACAAGCTAAAATTGCGCCCCCTTTTCGTTCCCAAACAGCGATGTTCTCTGCCAAAGACTCAAGCCAAGGTTGTCTATCCTCATCGGTTAATGACCTGCCGTTTCTCATTTTTTCTACATTACTAAGTGGATGGAAGTCATCCCCATCAAAAAAAGGGAGGTTTAAGTACTCAGCTAATTCGTAACCTATAGTCGATTTGCCCGAACCACAAACCCCACAAACAACTAAAATCATCCAATATTCCTCTATTAAACAAAACATGGCTTAATACATAGTTCAGGATATCCTTAGTGGCATGTTTGGGCAAAAAATTTAATCATTTTTGACTTATTGACTACATGTTATAAACGCCTCCGTTAATATCTAGTGTTGCACCTGTGATGAATCCGTCATATTCAGAAGCAAGGTATTCAACTGCTCTGGCCACATCATTAACGTTGCCAGCACGTTGAATCGGAATACTGTTTATGGTTTCGTTGGCAGACTCTGTTGTAGTGTGCGTATTATGAAATGAAGTCCCAAGAATAAGGCCCGGTGCAACTGCATTTACACGTGTTCCTTGCGCGCCTAACTCAGAAGCTAAAGCTCTGGTAAAGGTAAGAATGGCGCCTTTACTTGTTGAATACACTAACGATCCTGCATGTCCCCTTTACGACCCGCGAGTGATGCTAAATTAACGATACTGCTGTTTTCATTCTTAGCAAGATGAGGTGCCGCTGCTTTTGTAACAAACATCATTGAAGTGAGGTTAATATCTATAACTTCTTTCCAAAATTCCACATCCATATTGGAAAGCGATCGACGAGCTACTAAAGAACCCGCGTTGTTAATAAGAATGCTCAAACCACCAAGCGCACTAACTGTTTGATTAATTAATGCGTTTGCATCGTTTTCGGATGTTAAATCGCCTCTAATCGCTGCCGCTTTTTGACCTTTGCTCTGTGCATATTGCTTTAAGTGATTTGCAGCGTTTTCACTAGAAAAATAGTGGATAGCTACGTTGGCACCACTATCAATAAGGTGTTTGGTAATTGCTTCACCTATCCCTTGGGCCCCTGCTGTTATGAGGATATTCTTATTTTTCAATTTGTTATTCATATCTTTCTTACACCCTCTATAAAAGATTAGGCAGGAATAAAACTAACGAAGGTATATAAGTGATTACCAATAAAGCGATAAGTAGCGCAATGATAAATGGCCAAACTTCTGTAACAAACTTTGCAACTGGCACCCGCGTAACCGAGCAGGTAGTAAACATTAATGAACCAAATGGTGGAGTAATGCCGCCAATCATAATGTTAACTATCATTATCATGCCAAAGTGAATAGGGTCAATACCGAGTTCGACCGCAACGGGCACCAATAAAGGGGCAACAATTATCAATGCAGCTCCGCCTTCCAACAACATACCCACTAACAATAGAAAAATATTAATCAACCCAAGCATTACATATTTATCAGATGTAAATTCGAGTAACACGGCGGTTAAATCTTGCGGTATGCGTTCCCAAGTTAGGTAATACCCAAACACTGATGCGGCCACAATAATCAATACAACCGTGCCAGTTCCATAAATAGTATCGAGTAATATTGATTTAATGTGACTCAGCTTAAGTTCTCTATAAACAAGTGAGCCTATTAAGATACAAGCGAATACGGCTATAGCGCCTGCCTCTGTTGGCGTAAATAAACCAAACCTTAAGCCTAAAATAATCCCTACGGGTAAAAGGAGGGACCAAATAGAATCGATAAACTGGCGGCCAATTTCTGTTAAGTTCGCCCTCGTACTTCTACTGGGTGCATATTTTCTTTTCTTAGCAATAATGGATACGGTTAGCATGAGTGCTAGTGCCATAATTAACCCGGGTATATAACCTGCTAAAAATAAATCAGCAACTGAGACTTGAGCAATTAACGCATAAATAATCACAACAATGCCCGGTGGAATAACCGGCGAAATGGCTGATGATGACGCGGTTATGGCTGCAGAAAACGCACGGCTGTATCCATTTTTTTCCATCTGTGGAACGAGTATTTTACTTTGCATGGCCGCATCAGCATTGGCTGAGCCTGAAATCCCTCCCATAAACGTGCTTAGCACCACGTTCACCTGCGCTAATCCACCTGTTAAATGGCCTGTTAATGCCTCAGCCATTTGCATGAGTCGTCGACTAATGCCTGAATAATTCATAATTGAACCTGCCATAACAAAAAATGGAATGGCTAAAAGTGGGAAAGATGCTGCGGAACTAATAAATTTTTGTAAGACTAAGTCGGGCGGCATACCCGCATCAAAAAAGGTAAAGTAAAAAATGGCAGAGCCCAGTAATGCATAGGCAATAGGAATCCCAAAAAAGTATAGAACAAATAATAGAAGTATTGGCAGATAAATCATAATTGCTCTGCCTTTTGCGATAGGTTTCGAATATCTCTATAAATAAATTTTATTGTATAACCGGTAATTAAGCCAAATCCAACAACAAGTGATAAGTTAAAAATGGCTGAACTGATGCCCAGTACAGCGGTAGGTTTTATCCATGCAATTTTTGTAAACACCATGGCCATGTAAAAAATATAGCCATTGATTGCTAGCAAAATAAAATTAGTAACCAGTTTTAGCCACTTTTCTGCATATTTGGGAGCTTTGGTGACTAAAATGTCAATTCCCATGTCCATTTTATGTTTGTATGTGGCACTTGCTCCCACAAATACGCACCAAACAAAACATATAGTGGCCACTTCCTCAGCCCAAGATATTGAGATACTAAAAACGTAGCGCAAAAACACATTGATGATCACCAGTGTGATCATTAACACTAATAATGTTGCACAAAGTACTTCTTCAAAGTACTTACTAAGAAACTTGATGTTAGTGCTCATTCATCACCTTTTGCTTTACACGAATTTTTACAAGTTCGCTTTGAATTTGATCGTACATATCAACGGTCACGCCAGGCAGTTTTCCATCGTACAAAGAAATGGTTTTCTCTTCAAATGCGGCTCTATCTATGGTGTTAAAAGCCACACCTTTTGATTCTAATTCTTTTATTACTTGAGCGTGTTGAGCTTTAAGTTGCGCAATCATTTGTACGGCCTCAAATTCAAACTCATATTCAATAATTGACTGATATTTAGGGGGGATCTTGGCCCATACTTCTGTTGATATATACACGCCGCAAGTGCCTAAAAAGTGATTAGTAAAAGCCACGTTCTTTTTACCTGTTTCGTATACCTTTGCACCTAAATTAGTAAATTCTGAGCCTTCTAATCCATCTACTACACCTTGTTGTAAGGCACTAAATGTTTCGCCCCAAGGCAGAGGTGTTGCATTTGCCCCCATAGCATTAAGCGTTTCAATAAATAGTTTGCTACCTGGGGTTCTAAGTTTTACACCTTCAAGGTCGCTTGGCGTAGTGATGACTTTATCGGTAATTAAGTTTCGAAAGCCAAAAATATATTGTAGGGATAATACTTTAATGCCTTTTTCTTCTAGTTGTGCTTTCCAACTCTGAACCATAGGTGTTTTGATAATTTCCATATATTCATCGTAATTGTTATACAGCATTGGGCCAACTAATGCAGTGAATTCGGGAACATAGTCTCCAATGTAGGATGGGTCTTCTACTGAGATAAAATAAGCCCCTCGCACTACCATTTCAACGCCGTCTTTGTATGCGGCTATTTGTGCATTAGGGTAGGTAAGTACTTTTACTGCGCCATTGGTTTTTGTTTCGATGCGTTTGGCGACTTTCTCTATCGATTTGGCTAATTCTTCATTTTCGTTAAATACATGACTAAGCCTAAGCGTAATTGAAAATTCTTGCTCAGCCTTTTCATTACTGCAACCACTCAGAAGTAAAACGGATGATATGCACAGACTAATAATTATTTTTATAATATGGGACATGGTGTGTATTGTGATTACAAGTGTAATGAGCTTAGACTAGAAGAGATGATGACTTCTTGCAAGGTACTAATTATTTAATTCAGCCCGTCTCATTGGCATACCATCTATGTCTGCAAACACTCTTTTTAGATCTAATTTACCTTCTTCTATTGAGTAAAATGATTTCACTCCACCATCTAGCCCTACCAAAACGGAATACTTAGTTCTAATAAGCCGGTCAAACTCACTTTTTAAATATTTAACTGCTTGTAAATTGCTTGCAGTCAGATGTTCTTTTTCTGAGGCGTGGCTTGTCATACCGCTTGTGTCAAGTAGGTAAATTGCCGATCTATATTGAATAAATATGACCAATTTTCGTTCGGCTAGCGCTGGAAGATGTTGGTTGAATTGACTTATTAATACTTTCAAACAACTATCGTGTTTAAAAGATTTGGCTAACTTTTGAATGTTCGTGTTGTTTTGAGTATCAACCAAACAACTATTATTTGTTGGTAAAGCCACCAATAATAGTCGATTACGCCATTGATAATCTGACAATTTTTTCATTTTAACATCCTTATTTTTTGTCATAGTTGAGGGGGCAACTTCATATTGCAAACTAATATTCGAAGTTGCGTTACTATGCGAATGCGGCGTAATTTTTGGCAAGACTGCCCACGCAATCGTGCTAGTAAAATAAGCGTAAATAAACAGGTAAATAATAGTTCGCATCACAATATACATTAGCTCAAGTAGTAAACATGCACTTTTTAAGTTGTAGTGCGTATATCCTTCTTCTACTCTAAAATTTTGTAATTAGATGTTTTATAAAATGGTTTATCGTCACGCTAGGTTGTATTTGTCTATGTTAGGTATGTTGCTCATATTGGGCGTTAGCATCAATATGTCTGTGTTCGCCAATGAAAATATAGCAAATACAAATGTTACTGATGCATCGAATATTAAACTAATCGATCAGGCCAGTGGCCCACATATCAAAGTAAATCTATTTGCCGATACATCTAATATTGATAGTACTAGTGCAATACCACTGGGCGTATTATTTCGCCCCGATCCGCAATGGCACACCTATTGGATAAACCCAGGCGATTCTGGTGAGCCACCTAAAATGGATTGGTCACTATCTATTACCTCTTATCATCCAGATATAATCGATAAAATCACAAATGAAAGTGTTGAGGATAGCCCTTTATCTGTTTCTTCTGAGTTAATTATTCATTCCAATCTAAATGCTAATCAGAGTGAAGAAAAAAGCTCAGCTAACCAAAAAATCACCTCAATTAGTGAGATAAGTTGGCCAATCCCAAAAGTCATTCCGGTTGCCCATTTAGTTAACTATGGTTACGAAGCTGAAAACTTACTAACAGTAAATGCGACACTTTCTAGAACACATATTACGGAAATTATAAAGACTCACACAAACCAGTTAAATGAGCAAAATCATAAGCAGAGCGAGCGAATAAAACATTCCTTAAATATTGTTGCTGATGTTTCTTGGTTAGTGTGCAAAGAAGACTGTATCCCTGGTTGGGCTACATTGACGCTTAACATACCTTTGGATTCTGAAAATATTGACATTGCTGATGTAGCAAAGTCAGACATGCTTGAGATTAACTCTGAGACTAGCGCTTATGATGCTACTCAGTTTGCTATTGCACACGAAATTGAAAATTTAGCCAAACAAGCAAAAGCAGAAAGTAGCGAGAGTCAGCAGCTAGACGTGCAGATGTTGATATCTAATATTGAGTATCTGTTCGCGGAACAGAAAAAGCGATTGCCGAATAAAGAAATAAAGACTGGTTTGTTTGAAGTGACACAAAATGAGATTGTATTTGAAGTACCTAATATCGACGATTCTGATTGGTATATATTCCCAGTGCAAGGCAATATTATCAATCATGCTAGTTCTCAAATTAATGTTTATGATGAAACGGAGAATACGCTCAGAATAGTTGCACCATTAGCAGACTTTTTTAATTACAAATCTGACACTATGCAGTTGCTTGTAAGCAATGGCGAACAGGCTTTTTACGTTAATGCCAAACAGTCAAACGCCGTTACTGCCTTGAGCTTATCTAATGCTGAGTCAAGTAATATTTGGCTTTACGTACTAATGGCTTTTGCCGGTGGATTAATATTAAATTTAATGCCGTGCGTACTCCCTATTTTATCCATTAAAGCCATGGCATTACAAAACACTCAAACAGAAAAAAAGCACAAGCTTGCCTATTTGCTGGGTGTTATGGTTTGTTTTAACGCTTTTGCTACTTTAATTTTGCTGTTACAAGCTGGCGGCCAAAAGGTAGGTTGGGGATTTCATATGCAAGAGCCGATAGTGTTAGTGTTACTTGCACTTTTGTTTACTTTCCTAGCGCTTATTTTACTGGATGTTGTTCAATTCTCAGGAAGGTTTGCTGGCCTTGGTCAAGGCTTAGTTGAAGGGCAATCTTTTGGCTCTCACTTTTTTACTGGTGCATTGGCGGTAATAGTTGCATCTCCTTGTACTGCTCCATTTATGGCAGCGGCAATTGGTATTGCCATGGTGAGTGAGCCAAGTGTAACGTTATTAATTTTCAATGCATTGGCGTTAGGATTTGCCTTACCGCTAACACTATTATTTATGTCAAAACGCATATTAAATTGGCTCCCCAAACCTGGTGGATGGATGCTAACATTTAAGCATTTCATGGCATTTCCTATGTTTGCCACCGTTGTATGGTTAGTATGGGTATTCGCAGGGCAATTAGGCACACAAGCACAGTTTTTATTAATGTTGCTATTAGTGATTTTTTGCATGTTTGTGTGGTTGTTAGCACAACTTAAGTCTTCTAATGGTAAGCGGATAAGTGTATTAGGGATAATGTTGTCGCTAGTGGCATCACTTTACATTACGACCCTTTTTGAACAATTGGGTAACAATTCTGAAGCGAGTAGCAATACAGAATTAGCATTCACTACTTTTAGCCAGCCCAGGCTCGATGAGCTAAAACAAGCGGGTAAAGTTGTTTTCGTTAACATGACAGCAGACTGGTGTATTACCTGTAAAGTGAATGAGCAGGTTGCACTACGCAATAGTCAAATAAAGAACATTATTGATGATCCAAACGTAGTCTATATGGTGGGTGATTGGACAAATAAAAATCAAGAGATATTGGATTACTTAAGTGAATATAAGCGCGCGGGTGTTCCCCTTTACGTAGTTTATGCAGGCAATAGTTCTAAACAAATATTGCCTCAAATTTTAACACCAAACATGGTGGTTGAAGCGATAGAAAAAGCAAAAGAGGAGCTTTGATATGAAAATTAAAAATGGGTTGTTAGGGTTAATTGTAGTGTTGTTCAGTGTTTCGATACAGGCCAAAATTCAGCTTGATGCGCCAGCACCAGACTTCACTTTAGTGAATAGTTTTGGTGAACAGGTTTCCTTAGACGACTACAAAGGAAAACATGTTGTGCTTGAATGGACAAATCATCAATGCCCTTATGTGGTTAAACACTATTCCAGTGGAAATATGCAAGGACTACAATCTAAATATACCGATAAAGGGGTAGTGTGGTTATCTATTATTTCATCTGCAGAGGGTAAGCAAGGGTTTGTGACAGCAGAGCAAGCAAATGAGCTAAGTGATGAACGTTCTGCTGTTCCATCTCATGTGCTATTTGACACTGATGGTGATGTAGGTAAAGCATACTCAGCTAAAACTACACCACA
>DDIL01000133.1:0-2456 GCA_002338515.1 Glaciecola sp. UBA1851
AAACAAACTAAGCCTTTACCATTTTCACTTCTCGTTGTGGGAACGGAATTTCAATGCCGTTTTCACGTAATGTTTCAAATATAATGAGCAGCAAATCGCCACCAACACGGTTTTTACCATCATCTATACCTTGCATCCAAAACTCCACAAACATATTCACACCAGAATCACCAAAACTATCAATCTCGCAATCAGGACGCTCTTCAAAAGGGACATCATCGCCACTTATTACTTGAGGATGTTCTGCTACTGCCGCCTTAATTAGTTCAACCATTTCTCGAATATTAGTTTTATATGCAACCGAAAAGTCGACTCTATAACGTTGCTTCGGATCTTTATGTGTCCAGTTCACCATCATATTCGATATGAACATTTCATTAGGAACAAGAATATCTTTACCATCATACGTTTCTAAAACCGCATAACGCATTTTAAATTCTCGCACGAATCCAGTTTGTCCGTTGTCTAGCTCAACATAATCACCAATAGTCAGCGATTTATCTAGCAATATAATAATGCCCGATATAAAGTTTGAAGCAATAGACTGCAAACCTAATCCAATACCTACACCTAAGGCACCACCAAAAACAGCAAGCGTTGTTAAGTTAATTCCCATAACATTTAGCAAGAGTAAAACTATGATACAAAATAGGGTAACTTCAAATAGTTTGCTAAATACTTCCTTAGTAGGTACATCTAAGGTTTGTTGTTTCTTAATAATAGCCTTACCAAAGTTGTTAGAAACTCGGCCAAGCCAAAATAAGAAAGCGCCAAATACTAGTACTCGAGTAACACCAAAAGCAGAAATGCTGACATTACCAGCATTAATTGAGATGCTTTCAAGTACTCCAATTAAAGCAGGCAATAAGCCAACAATGTGCAAAAATAGTATGGGTAATCCTATCCATTTAAATAGCGCGGCAGGGAATTGACTTGTCACAAAATTGTTTATACAAGACAGGAAAAACAACATTAATGCTGCAGCAAGTGTCACGTGAATTAACCAGCTTTCATAATTGAAAGCCAACGATAGTTGATAAATTATTTTTATAAAAAATAGTCCAATAAGTGGACTCAACACAATACCAAACGAGTACGACAATCGTTTAAATGGATGGGCTTGCGAGTTAGGTTGAACATGTAACGCAGGAATATTTTTTTTAATAAAAGTAGATAGTATTATTGCTAATAAATACGCGGTTGATACCGCAATTAATTGGTAAAAGCTTTGTGGATCAGTCAATGCGCTTTGGGCATGAACAACAAACTGATCAACATTTTCCTGTATTTGAGTAATTTCCAAGTAAAAACCCGTCTAAAAATATAGCGTTATTAATATAACTACATATTTAGTCTAATACTTCATGCTTGTCTACAAATGATTTGTTTGCAGTGCGCTAATTTAGGTTTAAATGCTCTCTTTATTATTTCGTCACGTATTAAATAAGCAACTAAAAAGACTTTTAATCCGTCCCGAGTGAGAATACTTTACTCTTTTATAGAAAATATTCAGTCAACCAAGCGAACAAAAAAGACGATATGCAAAAACTTAAAACAGATTATTTAGTGATTGGAAGCGGCGCAATTAGCATGGCATTTGTGGATACTATGCTTGATCAAAGCGATGCAACTTTTATTATTGTTGATAAGCATCATATGCCAGGGGGGCATTGGAATGATGCTTATTCTTTTGTTCGACTGCATCAGCCTTCTGCATTATATGGCGTTGCTTCAACCGAGCTTGGGACAGGGAAAATTGACGAGTCAGGGCCTAATAAAGGGTTTTATGAATTGGCGTCTGGGCCAGAATTATCGGCTTATTTTGAAAAGGTCATGTATAGCCGTTTAATTGCTTCTGGACGTGTAACTTATTTGCCCATGCACGAATATAAAGGTGATGGAAAAGTTGTATCATTATTGTCTAATGATGCATATGAAATAACAATAAATAAAAATGTAGTAGATGGGACCTTTTTTAATACGTCAGTCCCGTCAACTCATACTCGTAAATTTGAGGTAGCAAATACACAAACTTGCGTCGCCCCTAACGACTTACCAAAATTAGCTAGCCAATACTCAAATTATACCATTTTAGGCGGTGGCAAAACGGCTATGGATGCAGCGGTTTGGTTACTAAGCCATGGTGCTCACTCAGACTCATTAACATGGGTTTGTCCGCGCGATTCTTGGTTAATTAATAGAGCCACCACGCAACCGGGTAAAGCATTTTTCAAAAGTACCGCGGGTGCGGTCGCTAAACAATATCAAGCCATGCTTGATGCTGAGTCGGTAGAAGATTTATTTATAAGACTTGAAAAAGCAGGCACGATGTTTCGTGTAGATACAAACATCACACCAAGTATGTTTCATTATGCCACTATATCAAAGGGTGAAATAGAACTACTTAAAAGCATTAAGCGTGTTATTCGTAATGAAAGAATTGAACATATAAGTGA
>DDIL01000133.1:2806-3232 GCA_002338515.1 Glaciecola sp. UBA1851
ACCAGTGAGCGCATCTTATTGCAAGCAACGTACGCACCGCTAGTTACTTATAGTGCTGCAATTATTGCTTATGTTGAGGCTAATTATCATGATGAAGCCAAGAAAAATAAACTATGTACACCTGTTGTACTGGCTGATACACCCAAAGAATGGATAGGCTCAACCAGTCAAAACATGATGAATCAGAACGCTTGGAACCAAGAGCCAAACATGCGAGAGTGGTTGAACGGTTGCAGGCTTAATCCTAGTTTTGCAGCGTTTAAAGAAAATGCGATGGCTGATCCTGACAATGCAGCGTTAATGAAAGGCGTGGGTAAAATTGTTATGCCAGCTATTATGAATGCGCAAAAGTTTCTGCACACCTAAATTATTGCTCGAACTAGATATTGAAAAGAAATAAACGCATACTTTACTGAATAAACATAA
>DDIL01000133.1:3510-4979 GCA_002338515.1 Glaciecola sp. UBA1851
ACCGCTGGTTGGATGGCCGCTAATTTGTTTGCTGAAAAATGGCGCAATTTACCTATTGATATAGAATTGGTTGAGTCACCTGAAATAGGTATTATTGGTGTGGGTGAGGGCTCAACGCCTAATTTAAAACGCTTCTTCGAAATATTAAATATTGCTGAAAATGAGTGGATGGATAAGTGTAATGCCACTTATAAACTCAGCATTACATTTAATGGCTGGAGTCCTGACTCAGGTATACAGTCATATTCTCATCCGTTTACGAGTAAATTAGATACTTTTACTTTCAATGCCTTTAACGTGAACTGCCGAACTCGGCGACTAGGGCTTGATACCAATGTAAACCCTGGTGATTTTTTCATAAACTCTGTGTTAGCAAACCAGCGTAAATCGCCCCACACTCCGCATCACTTTCCATTTGAAATAGAGTACGGATACCATTTTGACTCTTATTTACTGGGTGAATTTTTAGCTAATCATGCTAAAACGTTGAACGTTAAGCACCACCAAAATAAAATAGAAAAAGTCATTCAAGATGATAGCGAAAACATTCAAGCTATTGAGCTTAACAATGGCTCTACAATAGAGGCCGACTTTTTTGTAGATTGCACGGGATTTGCGGCTTTATTAATTGGACAAACATTAGATACACCGTTCGAATCTTTTAGCGATAACCTATTTAATGATTCAGCGGTTGTATTTCCTACTCAGGCGTTTGAAAAACCTCCTTTAGAAACTAACGCGACAGCACTAAGTGCTGGTTGGGCGTGGCAAATACCTTTACAAAATAGAACCGGAAATGGCTATGTTTATAGCAGTAAATATATATCCAAAGAGCAAGCCGAAACTGAGCTAAGAGTGCACCTTAATTTAGATGAAACCGCTGAAGCTAGGCATTTAAAAATGCGAGTAGGGCAGCGCTCAAAGCATTGGAATAAAAACTGTTTGGCGCTAGGGTTGGCACAAGGTTTTATTGAACCACTAGAAGCAACGGCATTGCATTTAGTGCAAGTAACTTGCGAAGCCTTTGCCGATGATCTTATTGAAAACTTTAACGAATCTAAAAATGTAAAAGGGATCAGCGTTAAAGGACAACCAGCGTTTAATCATTTTATACATGATAAATTTGAGCGCGTGCGTGATTATATTGTTGCTCACTATAAGTTAAATACTCGTTCAGACTCTCAATACTGGGTTGATAACAGAAATAATGAAGTGTTGTCAGAGCCTTTATTTGAAATACTAAGCGCATGGTATAAACAAGAAGATATGGCTAAGTTTATTAGTCGGCAATCTACTAAATCTCATTTTGATGCAAATTCTTGGAATGCCATGTTAGCCGGGTATGGTGTATTTCCTCCACTTGCGAAAAATCAGCCGGGCAAAGGCGACCTCTACCTAGAGCAAAATATTAATGATTTTTTAACTCGATGCGCAGGCAATTATAGTTCTGGCTTTCGTTGATGAATTGG
>DDIL01000080.1:0-1747 GCA_002338515.1 Glaciecola sp. UBA1851
TAACGCTGGCAAGATTATCGAAATGGGTTTCAATACGATCGGGTAAAAAACGGGTATTTAACTCATCTGCAAAACGGTTAATAAACTGTTCCCTAAAACCTTGGTTTTCCATTAGGCTGCGCAGAAGGAATGTTGACCAGGGTGGATTAGGCCAATCAGGGCCATCGGTAGCGAGTGCAAAAGACAACGTATCATCAGTATAGTCAGTATCATCGTACATACCGAGTCCAAAGTCGGTGTCAAATAATACCCACCGCCATTTTCCACCGGGGATACGAAAAAACTTAACATTACTTCCTGGCCAGTCTTTGTTGTTAAAATAAATTTGGGTAATTTGGTAAATAATAAAGTTATCTATATCTATGCGCTGGGCAACATATTCAAAATTAGATGCAGCAGAAAGATTATTGTCAGCAATCCAATCAATAAGCGCATTATAATCTGTGCTGTCACCTTCAACTAAAAAGCCATTACCTTCTAGCCGGTCAATACCGTCAGCGTCAACCTCGTATTTTGAAGCGATGTAGTGTTCATTCACTTTTTCGCGAAGATTGTACAGGCCCCAATATTTTCCATTTAAATAAGTTGCAACTGGTTGGTAGGCTTGCACTTCCAAACCTGTATCAGCCATTAGTGTTGTAATTGCTGCATCGCGTATCATTGAGTGATTCCAGTCATTCCCAGAATTTCTAAGCACAACAGCCTGAAATTCATCGTAAGGTAAATTGCTAAAAAGGGGATAGTCTATTTCATCAAAACCATAGCGCCCACGCGCAAAAATCGATAATGAACGCTGGTCAAAGGCTCTACTCCAGCCGCCAAAAATTTTAACACCCGCATCTAATGCAACGCCTAAATCGCCATTAGTTTCATAAAACGCGAAGTGAATATCGCGCTCCCAATCCTGCCAAAAATTAGCACCAAAATTGGGGGCAACATTTTCAAAGGAATCACCAAGTTCATATATTCCAGTCTCATTATCAAAGAAATTGCTTGGCTCAGACACAAGAGTAACAACAGGAATGTCGTGCGTCTCGCTTACGATAAAAGTGCGACTTTCAGTGCGCGAGGGAATAAAATCCGTTTGAAATATTCGTGCGCGAATAACAGTATCTTCATCGATATTAATAGGAGCCTCATACTGCGCAGAGCTTGCCGTAGGAATAGTTGAATTAGTTGTGTAACGAATCGTCTGGTTTTCGTTGGCTCCACTTAAACTTACAGATTGTGGATTCGTGACACCGCCGTCATGAGAGAATGCAACCGTGTTTTCAACATAACCACTAAAGCTGACGGGATTGTTGGCTTCTCCTGGCGTTGGCGTCTCAAAAAATACAGTGCTTTGACTTTGCTGGTCTAAACCGACTGAGTTACGAGATGGCGTGCCTGATACGACCAGAGAATCTATTAATTCACCGGTTTCATCATACAAATAAAGGGTTTCTCCTTTGGATGAAATTTTAAAATTTGTATGGAACTGAGAGTTGCTCAGGTCATATCTATCTTTGTCAGAAGCCCAAATAAGCAAGTAACTTCCAGCGGAAAAAGTGTATTCAGGAAAAACCCACTTAGTAGTATTGTTGAGGTCATCAGTTATGCTCCAACCAATGAGTGAAGTATTACTGGTGCCAAAATTATAAAGTTCAATCCAGTCAGAGCTATCACCGTCTTCATCATCGAACACGGAATTAGATGAGGCAGCTTCATTAATCCTTATCTGCTTATTGGTTTGAGGTTGTGGTTGTGG
>DDIL01000080.1:1968-111192 GCA_002338515.1 Glaciecola sp. UBA1851
GGTTGTGGTTGTGGCTCAGGGTTATCAGAGCTGCCACCGCCACAAGCAAAAAGTGCAAATGTTGCGCTTAATATCAACACTTCGCAAAGTCTTTTTAGGTTAAATGAATTTGTTTTTCTGAAAATCATAGTGAGACGCAAGTCTTTTTGGAGGTACTGTTATCATGCCAATTAAATTTCTTTAAATAAGCAAATATTTATTTGATTGTATAATATATGTACAGTTATTGGAACTTTATTTGTTTTTACATTTGTTTATATATTTCATATTTGGCTACTAACGGCTATTCGCACAATCATGAGAAACAGGTTGACGTTTCTCGATATACACACTGCGTTTTATCAATTAAGATAGTCGTTTAATGAATAAAATCTCAATTATCAGTTTTAATCACTTTTTCGAAATTCTTTGGTGAGATCTATTACGGAAGCGCCTTCATCTAGCTTTTGCTTGATGACTTTGCCAAGTAATAAAAAGTTTTCTTTAGAATTATAGAATTGCATTACAGACAATTCATCAAATCCGTCATTGTCGATGTCCTCAACAACTCTATACTCGATACTTTTGATGTTAGGAGAAATAGAAGCGTTAACAATATAAAGACCTTGTCCTGCTTTTATATTATTTAAATCGAATGTTTGATCGGCTCCCAAAGACTTAATGGCAGTTGACGATAATACTATCGCAGATACATTTTCTAAACTTGCAGTTGCAAATTCCTCTGTATAAAAAACTAAATCATCTCGTCCATCTGAATCAATATCATTAATAAACTCTACACCTGATACCACGGGTTTATTTAAATTATTACTATAATTAAAGAAATTGAATAACGTGATAGGTTGATCCGTTATATGGATAGTGGTTGGCCCAGGATTAGAGTCTGTAAGTAAATCACTTCCTGAAATTAAACCAGCAGCTGGTAGCTCTTCAAAGAAGTTATAAGAACTGAATAGTACATCATTTACACCATCTTTATCTAAATCACCTTGTTGAGCCCCCACATATCCTTTTATACCGTAATGCCGGATGATTTCATACTGGTCTGATGGAATATCTCTAGCTAATAATAAATCCATTTCAGCTTTTGCAGAATTTATGTACTTGCTACTTAATATGACGAAATCTTTACTGTAAATCTCGCCAAATACATTGCTCGATGCTCCTAATAATAATTCGTCTGACTCGTCTCCGTCTAAATCTTCCAATCGCCTTAGCAAACTACCACCATATGATAATAATGGGAGTTCTGGCACTTCATCTATAGACATTACCTCATTTTCTGTAGTGAGTACTAATACTTGATTGGTTTGAGGAGTAGAAAGGTATTTCGCTAAATCTATATATCCAAGGCTCTTTTGCGTTTTTAAATAATCACCAAACAGAACAAATGTATGTCCTAAATAACTTATATTTTCACTAGCTCTTATCGCTGCTCTAGGTAAACTAATAACAATATCGTCTAAACCATCGTTATCAAGATTAAGCGCTATACTTGCGTTACTTCGACGATTAAGGTCAGATTGCCAATCAATAGTCATTCCTTGTTCAGCACTCAATTGATTTAAATTAATATTTATTTCAGATAATAAAGCCTCTCCCCATAGAATAAAAGCGAGTGGTCTACCAACAAATGCATGGTTTCTGGAATCGCTATACAATGACATAGTAATTAACAATTCGTCTATACCATCACCATCAAGGTCACCCATATTGTTTGGAATAAGTTCGTATCCAGACAAATCAAGAACCCCACCAATTACTCCTAACGAAGGATAGTTTCCTGACACTTGTAAGATAATTTCATCTTGTGCAGATTCGAGCAGAAATTCATAGCCATATGGTTGGTTTTCTCCTTTTTGTAATGATCTTCCATCGATCAAGTATCCAGAATGTCCCCATGGTTCATCCTTTACAGTAAAGATTGTTGATAACCACAATTCAGGGAGCCCATCATTGTTTATATCACCTACGTTGTAGGTTTTTATGTCGTTGTTATTTGTTTCAGTACCAGAAAACTTTATCCCACTGTCTACTTCATCAATTATATCGACGACCTGCAGGCTTGCAAAGCAGGTTATGATCTCTTCTCCCAAAGAAACATCAATTGAAAGAGTAAACGGGCTTTCTATGCTTTCAAACTCTTCAGCATTTATTGGAGATATAAGCTCAAATTTAATTTCTGCAGTTTCTTCGCTTGCCCCATTGTCATCAATCACTTCAACAGGTTTAGGAATTAAACCGAATTTATTTGCTTCGAAAGGAACGCCATTTTGGGTATAAGTCAAGTATCCATTATGTTGAACAAGATACATATCACCATCAGTTTTTGTTACTTCAAACGAGATTTTTTGATTTAAAGTATTTTCTGTAATTGAGAAAGTTTTCTGTTCACCACACGCTAGTGGACTATCAGTATCTATGATATTTATTAGTATGGTTTCAGTGGTAGTGTCTTTACCGTCTGAAATACGGATTTCAAGTTCGAAAATATTATCTTGGTTACTATCTAGGGGAAATTCAAAGTCAAAATTTACATTTGAGACCAGAGTCGAAAATTGTTCGAGCGAAAAGTAGTAACTATCATCGGAAGATACTAATTCTATGGTGAATGCATCTCCATCGGCATCATCCACTAAAACGTTTGTGCTGAAACGTTCATTTTCATCAATTGTAAATGAAGATGCGCTAGACAGGCTTGGTGCGCTATTTTCGCTAAGTTGAGGGTTAGTGCCCTCTGACGAACTGGAGCCTCCACAGCCAAAGAGTAAAAGGATTACAAAATAACCGAGAAATATTTTAAATGAATTAGCTTTTGCTTTCTTAAAGATGTCCATATCGTAATTGCTTCAAATAGTTCAAAATCACTAAATCAAGATTATAACAGTAACCTTTTCCTTGCAAGAAGACAGAGGTTAAAATTCCTTTAAAAATTCACAAATGTAAAGTGCAGGTTCATTCCTCAAAACCTGATTTGTACCACTAGCGAAATGAGAATACAGGCGAAAAATCAAAACATGATAAGTATCACCATGGCCTAATCAAGTGTCGCAATAGGTATTTATGTTTGTAACGAATTAAAAAAGTCATGTCCCCAACCAACTAAGCCGCTCTGGTCAAACACAAGTGGAGTGCATTCATCTTTAGTCGTCATACCGTCTTCAGTCGTTCTCTGAGTACGATAATACAACACTTGATATTTGTCCGAACCATTTAATAGAATCTCGTTAAAATCTGCTGTGCCCATATTTTTTGTAATTTCTGCCAAGGGTGCGCCCAATTGAAGGTTTTGAATCGCATTTCTATTAATAAGCTCTCGACTTTCCCAGTCTTGAGAATCAATTACGTCACTGTTTCCAGATATTTCGTTATACACCCACTGAGTACCTTTTACCCCGCCAATTAACGAAACAACAATGACTACAGCAGCAACATTTCTGTTCATATCAATCTCTTTTCCTCAATCCAATTTAGAACAAGATAATAACCAAAACAAAACTAGCGCGCTACAAACTTCAACAGCCCTTTCGCATATGCTAATGCTAGTGCTTCCTTGTTGGAATCAAAAAACAGCATTTCCTTCTCATTAGAAGAAAAAAACGGCTCCGCTATTACAGCTGGTGGTGGCACTGTTTTAAGCCATCCCACTCCGTTACCACTAGAAATTTTGTATACGCCTTCATCTCTACGTAACTTCATATCGGCAAACTGTTCTTTATAAGCGCTAACTAACTCACGTGCCAAACTTACTCCTGAATTAGAAAAACATAGAAATTCACATCCTTTGGCTTGTGGATTAGCTGCAGCGTTGTAATGGAGTTCAAGGGCACATTTACAATCGGGTTGTAGTTGTCTCATCTCTCTCGATTGCTTGGCAATAAAGGTGCTATAACTACCATCGGTGCGATAATAAATACGCGGTGACGCTCCTTGACGAATAAGAATATCGCGAACCTGTATGGCAATTTCCTCATTCCATTTATGCTCATCTTTAATTCGCGCATACTTATTTTGAGCGCCACTACCGTTACCACTAACAGTGTGGCCAACACAAATTGCAATTTGCTGACCATTGGCTCGCGGGAGTTCAGCAATAATATCAACTTCATCAGAACTCTCCGCGCCCGCGTCAGTAGGCGCAGATGGAATAAAGTCAGTAGCGTGAAAATCCCCTTCGGCCCAAGCAACCAGTACATTAGAAAACTCTTCTAAATACGCACCATTTCCCCAATGTTCACTAATCAACTGATGAGCTTGCGCTTTACTTAGGTTTTCATCTGGTGTTGACGCCCCAATGCTACTAAGGAAGGCTAAGGTAGGCGCTTTCATCTCTGGTTCATCCCAATCTGTCCACGCAACGCCTATTAGCTGCTGAATTTGCTTGATTGTATCCGCCGTTGGTGGAGAAAGTTCAACCTCAGATGTTCCGCGTTTTGGGTTTACAGGTTGTTGGCTCATGTTTGCCTCTTCTTAATACTGTGATTATGGTAGATTTCCACTAAAGACTCATTAAGAGTCTATTTAGTGTTTTGTTTGACTACGTTTTATTGATGAATTCAGACATTTTGTTGGCAGCAGCATTTAAGCCTGCACTTCCGCCACCAAGCAATCCACCTGTTACAATAATGTCAGTAAACCTTAACAAGCCTGTTTGCCATGCCAACCCTTGTGCATTCATGGCTCCACTTTCAATTTTATCTGCCATTTCCATTACTAAATTAGTTTGCTGAAAAAGGTCGCTAAAAACACTGAGCCCCAATATCGCCAGTATTATTCCTGCAAAAAAAACTATGCGAGCCACGTATCTATTGCTAACCGAAGTGAATCTTGCTCTTTGAAATTCATAAGCGTGCTTAGCAGAAGTTAAATAACCAAGGTAGTGTTCGTTAGTTGCTTGCTCTGGAACATCGCTAATTTCACCAATTGTTTTAGCTTGTTGTAGCTTTATTATTAAACGATGCTCTCGTGTATATACTTGTTTAAGTACTGCATGAACGGGCTCATCTTTTTGTAAAATCTCACTGATTCTGTTAATCCTTAATGACCAGTCAACTTGCCCTGTGTTGCGTGCCATACCAACTAGCACAGCTGCAGCTCTTTCTACTGCTACGACAATAAACAAATACTTCAAAAAAACATCCGCTCCAAGCTCTGCCAACTCCGTATTTACACCAAGAACTGCAAACGAATTGGTGGCATACAAAATAGAACCCAGTAGAATAAGAAATAAGGTTATGATTGCCCATGGTAAGGTTCGAAATCCATCATCCGACAGGCCATTGTTGATGTAGTCAAACTGTTTTTGCATCATGTTATTCCTTTTGAAAGTATAAAGAGAATAGACCACATAACTAATCTATACAATAAACCATAACTAAAGCGCTGAAGGATTCAACTATGTTGACATTATTATTGAAAAACCTAAACAACAACTTCAACGAACTTGCCACTGTCAAAACAAACTCTATACAGTGGATTGATTCGCCTATGAAAGGCGTACAAAGAAAGCCTTTAGACCGTGTAGGCAATGAAGTTGCAAGAGCTACAAGCCTTGTTAAATATGATGCTGGTAGCTACTTCTCTCCACACGTACACGGAGGTGGCGAAGAGTTTTTAGTGCTAGAAGGTGTTTTTCAAGATGAAAAAGGCGATTATCCAAAGCTCACTTATGTTAGAAATCCGCCTCAATCCAACCATAAGCCACAGTCGGAAAATGGTTGCATCATTTTTGTCAAATTGTGGCAATTTGAGCCAGATGACCAACAACATGTTGTTAAACATTGTAGTCTCGAAAATTGTTCGCAAAATACTAAACAAGTTTTATTTGAATCGGAAAATGAGGTCGTAGAGTTTTATGAATTGACTAATTTAGACGATTTATTATTTGAAAACCATACAGGCTTAGAGTTATTTGTCATTGAGGGAGAAGTAACTGTTGAGTTTATTGGTAATGACTCTTTAACCAATCGAACAATTGAACAACTTAAGCAATTTGATTGGCAGAGGCAGCCTATTAATACGAGTTGCAAGATTTCGTTGACAAATTTAGAAAGCAACAACAATGAAGAAAGAGCTAAAATTTGGATTAAACGCAATCATTTAATAAATGTGAGAGAGCAATTAAGCAGATTAGAACAGCAGTAAAGATTGAGGATAAGATGAACTTGGGAATGGAAATAAGCATCGCATTGAGTGCTTAAATAATCGCAAATTATGTAAATTAAAAACCACCCTTCACTTTATTAGTGAATGCTATCATCCTTGATTAAACACGTTTCAATTTGGCTCTCAGCCATGGGTTTAAAATAATGATAACCTTGTTGAATATCGCAATGATTCAATCCTAACCACTCAACTATTTCTGCGTTTTCTACCCCTTCTGCAACAACGCTTAAATTAAGCTCTTTAGATAAACCTATCATCGATTGAACAATTTTTGCATCTACTGCGTTGTTAACAATATCCGAGATAAACTCCTTGTCTATCTTGATACTATCAATAGGCATGCTGCGAAGCAGGCTAAGCGACGTGAAACCAGAACCAAAATCGTCCAATGCCACTTTAATACCGGCTTCTCTTAATACTTCCAAGTTTCTGCTTGCACATACAGGGTCGTGCATAAATGCTGTTTCTGTCACTTCTAAACACAAACAACTACAATCCACATTATGTTTATTAATATTGACTAGTAATCTTTTAGCGAAATCGTTGGCGTGTAATTGCATAGCAGACACGTTGACAGACAAACGCCTTGAAGAAGATATCAGTTTCTTGTCCATCCACCTTTTTGCTAGGGGTAATAGTGATTGAAGTTGTGATATAAAGAATTCATTAATCATTCCATTGTTTTCAAGTTGAAGTATAAATTCCTGGGTAGTGACATTAATTTTACTTGGATTATTCCACCTTGAAAGCGCCTCTATACCCACTATTTTATTAGTAGTGGCATCAACTTGTGGCTGAAACTCCATGAAAAATTGATATGGACTATCTTTTTTCAAACTGCCTTTTAAATAACTGGTTAATAATGACTCTTTCTCAAGCGAGTCTGTATAAATGCAATACTGGTCACGACCAAGACTTTTCGCTCTATATAAAGCTAAATCGGCTTTTTTCAGTATCGACTTTACAGTTGATTTAGAATTTAAAATGAACGCCACACCAATACTACATTGAATCTTGAGAGAAACCCCTTCAACCCTCATTGAACGGGCCACTTCAATGATAATTTTAACCGCCATATTAGCAACATCAGACTCCGTTTTGATGTCATTAATAATAATAGCAAATTCGTCACCGCCTAAACGCGCTACTGTATCTTCCTGTCTAACGGCTTTTATTAGCCGGCGAGCAACCTGTTGAATCACGCTATCGCCAGCATTATGCCCATGAGTGTCATTAATTGCTTTGAATTTATCTAAATCAAGAAACATGACGGCTGCTTCACCGTGCCTGTCTACTCTAGCTATAGCTAAATTCAAGCGGTCATGAAAACAATTCCTATTGCTCAAGCCAGTAAGAGAGTCGATATTAGCAAGATGAGTTAACGCTTCCTTTTCAACTTGTACATTAGTGATATCATCAAGCGTTAAAATATATCCGTTTATTTTCCCTAATTCATCAAACAACCCGACACTTTTTAATCGAACCCATTTCGGCGAATTAAGTTTGGAGATTATCTGTATCTCTTCACTATACTCTCTGTTGTTTAAATTAAGACGCTGCATTTCTGGGAATATTCTATGTAGGTCTTTTGACTCGAAACACTTAGTCCAACCGTTTTGTAATGAAGTTGTCATGGTCAAAGAAGTGATTTTGGACCAAGTGTCATTGGCATAAACACATTGGAACTCTTCGTCAACTTGAACGATACCTAATGGAATTAAACTTGTAAGGGCTTGGAAACGCTGTTGGCTTTGTAATTCGTTCCTTTTATTGTCGTTAATCATGAGAGCGAAGTGCGAGAAACTTTGTTCCGTCATTCCACCTTGCAAACCCTGCATAATGGCAATAAGTTTAATATCAGCACGTACAGAATGAAACGCAGTATGTTTGAGAACAACATCATTCCACTCGCTTTCGTTAAAACGTTGATGCTCTTCAAACTTATACAGTTGCTCTAAAACCCCAGAAGCGACGGTTGGCAATAAACTCTCAACAAGAGAACGAAAGCTATCTTTAATATCGATCCCCGCCTGTTGAATTAATAACATCCCATGTTTGTTGTAATTTAGTATTTTTAAGTCTTTATTAAAGAAAAAAACTGGATGATAAACATTATTGAGTATATTACTCACCGAGTTTTGAGTCGTAATGTTCAATTCTGCTTGTTTTTTCTTTTCAGGTAAAAAGTTACGAATCTGTTTGATACTGAACAAATTAGCAGTTGCCGTTACAAAGGGCTTTAAATTGGTTCTTGAGGACGAAAGGCGATCATCTGAAGCATTGATTACAATAACTAATGCATACACCCTTAGTGGGTCACAAATTGGAATGACCCTAAGATTTCTTATATGCTGACCGCTAATAACAATGCCAAATGGATTATCTGCATTAGGTTCAACGGTAAATTCTGAACGGGAAGTAAAATCTACATGGTGCAGTTGATGCTGAAGAGAAATGATTTCGTTTATTAATTCTTTATATAAATCGTCTGCAAAGTGTTCAACTTGCGTTTCCAGATCACATGAAAAGCTGACAACTTTGTCATTAACTGCGTACCCAATACAGGCGTTTGCACGTGTTATACGTAACATTTGCCCTAAACATTTGGATAGAATACTTAAATTGTCTGTCATCAATGGCATCACTTAAAGCCCAAGCGCTGCTGACTCCTCTTTGGACTATCAACATACAAAGTTAAGTGTGTTGAAACGAGCTTGACGCTGAAGATTCACCAGTACACATGGACCAAAAACGCCCACATCGCTATTGAAAAGTGATTGAAACATATTACTGAATTACAGAAATATCAATCAATTAGAGAATTAGTCTTTATGGTTATCAATGAGTTTATGTAAACTTTTTAAAATACTTCTAAGCTCAGCGCTCTTATCTAAATTGTTTGTTAGCGCCTTTGCTTGCTTCTCTAATAGACTCATTAATGCTTGCTCTTGATCATCTAACAACTCTAATTTAAAGAAACATTGTTCGAACTCGATTGCCATATCTTCAATAAAATTGAGGATTTGTTCTTCAAATTTTTCGTTTATTTCAGATGCAACATGTAAAGAAGCTAACATATCATTGAATAGATCCACAGCCGCTTGCTTACCATTTTTAGCATCGTTAGCTCTCTCAGGTTGAACGTGAGAAAATTGCGATTCAATTAGTTTTTGATTTAGTGCGTTCGTGTCCTCTAAAATCATCATTAGATTATCACGCAGTTCGCCAAGTGCCATGTCATCATTAACAGGCATATTTTTTATGATCACCGATACACTATCAAACTTGACTATATATCGAGTTCCCCTCTCTAAAAATCGTGATTTCATATCAACCGAACGAGTAAGCAAATCTAACTCTAGAGGAGTGAGTGTGCCATTAGTCGCTTGATTTATAGGCTCTGCATGTGTTCTGAGTTGTACACAAGCATCTATATTTAAACTATCAAAAACATCAAACAACGCACTGATAAGTCCTTCGTGGCTTTTTATTTTCAAACCCGCTCTTAAGAAACCTAGTACTGTACCAAGGTGCCCTGCTGACGCGATAACTGACATTACCATATCAGACGTATCTTGATTTTGGCACTGTAATTCTACGAGTTTTGCACGTTCTTGGAGAATAACCTCAACCTTCCTAGATACCACATTTGTGTCGATAGGTTTCGTCAAGTAATCCGAACCACCAACATCAAATCCAGTTAGAATTTCTTCTGTACTATCGTTACTTGAAACAAACACAATGGGAAGTTGTGGAGAAATTTTCAGAACTTCTTTGCAAACGTCATAGCCGTTTACATCTGGCATCATTACATCAAGCAATACAAGCTCTATAGCAGAGTCTTCTTTGATCATTTGTATAGCTTGAGTGCCACTAGTTGCAACTACAATCGCGTATTTATGTTTTAATGTTTCCATTAATATACGCAGCTCGCTGGGTGAGTCATCAACTATAAGTATTCTATGTTTATGCATTAATTAAACCACTGTTTTTTGCGCTTTCTTTATCGCATTGGCGACTGTTTCAATGTCGAACTGCAACATCGCATTATTTGCTTCATTAACAAACTTCATGGTGTCTTCGGACATATTGCACTGCATTAAGTCTTTTAATCCTTCTTCTGACGCAAGAACGTCTTTGCTTAAATTATCTAGAATGCTATCCATTTGGTCAGAAATATATTCAATACTTTCATTACGATTATCGGCAGAAGATTTAGAATTATTAGGATTCTCTATTAAAGCGAAACTACTTGTTATTTCTTCGATAAAACGTTGTAAAGATTCAATTTCAATTTGAGTCGGAAAAATTTGTGCTCCTCCTCTAATATTATCTTCAAGCTTAGCTGCCGATTTAGCCAAGTCAGTCATACCAAGGTTACTGCCACTTCCTTTTATTCGATGAAGAAGCTCCCGAGTTTGGTCTGCTTGTTTAGATTTAACGAGCACATTTAATGTATCACCTAAATTTTCATGCTCCGTTAGAAAATTTTTGATTAAAGAATAATACAGCGTCCAATCTCCATGCAATCGCTTCAAACCATCTTGAATATTTATACCATGAATTATAATGTCTCTATTTACCAATGTTTCATCATTGGATATATCTAAATCACCAACAAATTGCTTTAAAATGCCCTGAAGCTTATCAATTTCTATTGGTTTTGAAATATGCCCTTGCATACCTGCGTCAAAACATTCATCAATATGTTCTTGAGTACTATGAGCTGTCATCGCTATGATAGGCGTTTTACTAGAAATTAAACCCTTACTTCTGATCTCTTTTGTTGCAGTAACCCCTCCTTTAACGGGCATTTGCAGATCCATCAGTATGATATCAAACGTGTCTTTTTTTAATCTATCTATAGCCTGTTGACCATCTTCTTCTATTTCAATTTGCAAGCCCCAGTTAGATAGCATCTTTTTGGCAACTAATTGATTTATTTTGTTGTCTTCAACTAACAAAATACGCGTTGTTGATGCTAAATTTTTATCTACTGATTTAGCGCATTCTACAACTTGATGCTCGCCTGAAATTTGCATTGTAATATCAACAAAGAAGCATGTACCACTGTTTAACTCGCTAGACACAGTTATTTTGCCATCAAACATATCAACTAATTTCTTCGTGATACTCATGCCTAAACCTGTACCACCAAATTCGCGTGTAATAGAGGTATCGGCTTGTTCAAAAGCAGCAAAGACTGAGTTTAAATTTTGTGGACTAATGCCTATTCCAGTATCAGAAACAATCAATCTAAAATCACCATCTGTTTCTCTTACTTCTTTACTTTCAAAAGAAACACTGACTTGACCTTGTAAAGTGAATTTAAGCGCATTTGATAGCAAGTTTGTCAAAATTTGAGTGAGTCGGAGTTTATCTGTTACAAGTTCATTGGGGATAGCTGAATCGATGTTAAGTGAAAATTCTAGATTTTTTTGTTTAGCTTGTAATTGAAAGGATTTACACAAATTATCCAAATAGCTTCGAATATTAAGTGGAGCCATTACTAGTTCGACTTTATCAGCTTCTATTTTTGAAAAGTCCAATACATCGTTAATAACCATTAGTAAATGCTCACCTGAAGACTGAGCGGTTTCTAATAGCTCTCGTTGCTCTTCATTTAGGTTCTCATGCGAAAGTATGGATAAAACGCCCAATACTCCATTCATAGGCGTTCTTAGTTCATGACTCATATTAGCAATAAAATCAGACTTAATCTTTAAGGCTTGTAGTGCTTCATCTCTAGCTTTTTGCATTTGCGCGGTTCTATTAGCAACCTGCTTTTCAAGATCATCTGTTAGCGATATTAGCTGTTGGTTTTTTTCGTAAAGTGCTGCCGCTTTTTCCTCAAGCAGGTTTTCTGCTTGTTGCCTAGCAAGTTTCTCCCTAGCTAATCGTAATTTAAACTTTTCAATCTCAGATGGCATTGCTAAACCTAACTTTTAGTCAACGTAAAATCGCATTTATGCCATTCATCTTCTTGCCATTTATGCATTTCAACCGTTAAATTTTCGCCAAAATATTGAGCTGTTTGCAATATTAACCCATGCGCAAGGTCAGCCAAGGGGCGAGTAGAGCGGTACTTTAATAACAAATCGTTTTCACTCGATTGGATAAAATCAAATTCGGGTAATTCCGCATCTGGATAAAGCTTTCGTACTTCTACGTGAATATGTTGATCAATTTGCTTTAATAAACTATACGTATCGCCAGCTGTGGTGAAGAAGCTTGTATAATTTGTGGCAAATTGCGCACCTAAATGCTTGCCAAAAGCGGTCAATAAAGTCTCAATTTCCATTTTACTGACACTACTTAACTCAACTACCATAGCCTCAAGCTCTGCATAATCGTATGACCCTACCGATGTGTAAGCACCCAATGAACTAGGGTTGGTTGCTTCAATTAAATGGTCAACCATATCGGCATCGAATACTTCTTCTACCATGCTAAAAAACTCTGTAAAAACCACACCTTTCATACTTGATCTCACTTTATATTGAATTAATAACTGACAAGGTTAATTAATGAAACTATTAACTACAGAGGGTTTCAACTTGTTGTCATGTCTTATTTATATTAGAGAGTATCGGCTTAAATGCTTAGAAATTAATTCCTTTTTTTAGCCATTTAGAAAAATACCGAAATTTATATAAGAAACGATACCTTATTTACGTTTCCTATCACTTGAAGAACTCGTAAACGTTTCAGAGCTTTCACACAAGTAACCAAGTTAGTTTACAAAATCCCGTTACTTTTTTGCAAAAGCGCAATGATATCTTTGATCAATATATTTTATTGTAGAGAAGCATTTCAAAAAACGGTATTATTTATTCCTCAAGGAAAGCTCCTCTTTGGCGTTTTTTATTATTTTTAAATTATCGCATTCTCGACATTCAAGTTCTAGAAGCTGTTAAAACAATGAGAACAAAATATGATCAAACCTATAATACTTGCAGGTGGCACCGGAAGCCGCCTATGGCCAAAATCTAGAGCTGCCTTACCCAAGCAGTTTTTATCCCTTACAAGCGATAAAACTATGCTTCAAGATACCATTTTAAGGTTACCTAAAAATGGTATGGATAAACCTATGTTAATTTGTAACGAAGAGCATCGGTTTCTTGCAGCCGAGCAACTTAGAAGTGAAGGTATTGAGCATGCAGGTATTGTACTAGAGCCCGTCGGCAGAAATACTGCTCCAGCAATCGCAGTTGCCGCGCTTTTAGCTACACAAGAAAGTAAAGACGCTATTTTATTAGTGCTTGCTGCTGATCATCTAATTGAAGATCACAAAGCTTTTGAGTCTTCAATAAAACAAGCTAACGAGTTAGCAGAACAAAATAAATTGGTTACATTTGGTATTGTCCCCACCGAGGCACATACTGGGTATGGATACATTAAATCTGGTAATTCCATGCCTTCTGGAGGAATGGAGGTTGCTGAATTTGTAGAAAAGCCATCAAAAGAAATTGCTGAAGCCTATTTAGCTGGAAAAGAGCATTTCTGGAATAGTGGTATGTTCATGTTTAAGGCTAGTGTTTATCTTGACGAATTAAAGCAGCATCGCCCAGACATTTATGAAGCTTGCGCAGCATCATTAATAGAAACTAATTCTGACTTAGATTTTATTCGTTTCGATGAAGACAAATTTAAAGCATGCCCTGATGAATCCATTGATTATGCTGTCATGGAAAAAACCCAATCAGCCTGCTTAGTGCCACTAGATGCCGGTTGGAATGATGTAGGGGCATGGAGTTCTTTATGGGAAACTCATAAAAATAAAGATAATAACGGCAATGCGTGTGTTGGTGATGTTATTCTTGAAGGCGTAAACAACAGTTATGTTAATTCAGAAGAGCGTTTAATTTCTGTCATTGGTTTAGACGATGTTGTAGTTGTTGAAACTAAAGATGCAATATTAGTTGCCAACAAACATAAAGTTCAAGATATCAAAAAAGTAGTGAACAAACTGAAAGCGGATAACAGAAGCGAATTTGAATTTCACAGAGAAGTTTTCAGACCTTGGGGTTGTTATGACTCAATTGATAACGGAGAGCGTTATCAAGTTAAACGTATTACAGTGAAGCCAGGTGAAAAACTGTCTGTACAAATGCATCATCATAGAGCAGAACATTGGATTGTTGTATCAGGCACTGCAAGCGTCACAATTGGTGAAAATACGCAACTAGTGACAGAAAATGAATCTGTTTACATCCCAATTGGAGAGGTTCATGCTTTAGAGAACCCAGGTAAAATTCCACTAGAATTAATAGAAGTGCAATCTGGCAGCTACTTGGGCGAAGATGATATTGTTCGTTTTTCTGATAGATATGGTCGGGTAAAAAAGTAGGTTTCAAAATAACTAACCTCAGTCCTATTTAAGGATTGGGGTTAATTAATCAAACACTGCTTCTATTGGTTTGAAGAAAAATGAAAATAGTGTTTTACACCAACCATTTTTAGGTTGTTGTTGAAAATAGTACACTTCCCTCCCCATTTTATACTTTGCTGATAAAGCTTTGAAAAGAATTTTCAAATTCGTCTTAAATTTAGGCTCAATAAAAATAATAATAGGTGGTGCGTTACTTACTTTGCTGTCAAGTTTTGACGTAACATGAGTGTGTAAACTTACATTCTTAGTTTCTAAACCAAAAATGTACTTATCTAACCCTTTGAATTTACTTTCATCAACACTGATTGCCTCTAAACAAAATGAATTATTCTGACCAATATAAGGCTTATTTAAAACGGAGGTATTATTTGCTTTGGTGGTGTAGTCAAACTCATCCATATAGCCAACGCACGACGATTCTAGTTTCTTAGCTAATTCGATATTATTTGAACATTGCCATTTATTCACAAAAGATGTATCCAAATGTTCAATAAAATCCGCTTCATTTTGATTATTATGAGATTCAACAATATTTTGCAAAGTATGACTGTCTAGCATGTTGGACTCAAATTTCACCCCTAAATAGTCACAAACCTCTGACAGTATTTGTTTTGGTCTCAAAACCAATTGCTCAAACTTAACAACTAACTTATCGTGTACGTTATCTATAAACTGATTACTATTTTTATGCATCCCTGACAACAATGATGCGTTTACAAAAGCAGATTGATACGCCCATGGAAGATGCTTCATGGAAATTGCAATATCGCGTGGGTCACGAGTCATTAAAATGATTTTAGCATTTGGAAAATCTTGCTTTATTTTATCTAGATGTAAGATGTGATTAGGCGTTTTATCTACCCATATAGACTTTTCTTGTTCTTGCGTATGTAATTTATGCAATGCCAAAAACATATTAGCGCGAGTAGGCTCTCGACAACTTAAGAAACTATACAAATGACTGGGTGTTAAACCATATAAGTCAATAACTCGTCTTTTGTTGAGTGTTATAGTTGAAATAAGATTGGCCGCTTTCTTAGGCCACTGCGGGTCGCTCAAAGCCTCTAATATTTGTTCTTGCTTAAGTTCGCTATAAAAACACGTTTCCTTACCGCATGCTACTAAAGAGTGCGTGTCTAAAAACGAAGCCAATAAATTACTACCACTTCGCGGCATACCCACTATAAAAGCAGCTGGTTGCAATTGGTTATTGCGGGTGGTGCTCATAAACGAATGAATGAATTGCGCTTGAACATTATAAAATTGGCGGTATTACTCGCGCTAGGAGAAACGAGTGTTAGCAGGGGCACTAAAATCGTAATTTTTATCGACATCATGGGTAGAACTTTCATTATTTTATTCCTAACAACATGAGTGAAACACAATCCCAAATCTAGAATGACAATGATAAAGGTGAACGTTTTTTAAAAAAAAGGAAGTTACTTTTATACCAACCGTTTCCAAAAAGTATAGTGCAAGCGAATCTTAAAAACTAGTGAATAATTAGACACGCTACATTAAGCAAATAAGAGTGAATAATTAAAATTTCAAACATAAGCAATTGTTAAATAAAAATATATTCCAATGCCAATCTGAAATTTTGTTAGTTCTAGCCAACCGTGGTTACAATATTTTACATTTGTAATGACCTGACTCTTTAGACATTTTGTTGTGACAAAATTAGCTTAATACTGTATTTAAACATTAAAAATCGCATATTGTATTAAATATTTCTAATTTACCGATAGTAAATACCGTTAATAGAAGAACGCGTATAGAATAGTTAATTTTGCTTAAAATATAGCGACTAGGATATTATCTATAATATCATTGATATTTGACATACATTCAAAATTGAACTGGTCCAACGAAAATGAAGCATTTACTCAAGTATAAAAGGTAGCATGGTTATTAAAAAACTTATTATTTCAATATTAGTAATGTGTAGCATTTCATTCAACGCGCTTGCGCAAAATGTATATAGCGATACAAGCCAACCAGGAAGCCTGCTTTATGATGATATTTTAGAAGTTGTTTACCAAGGTTATACAAATAAACAAGCCATAAATTTTGTCATTGCACAATCTATTACAGCCAATGACGACACTCTAACTTTAAAGACAAAATCTGGTATTGCTTTCGATATTCCATTAGCAGAGGTGTTCTATCAACATATGTTAGATGAGAAAAGCTTGATAAATGTAACTAAAATTTTGATTGAAAGTTTTCCCGATAAAATTATCCAAATTGTCACACTAAGTGTTGTCCTATATCCTGATTTTGCTCAAGAAGTATTGGATGGATTAGCTATTACTGGTATCTCGATTACTGATGATATAGTAGTAGCGGCGGCGCAAGCCGGAGCAGACACTAATATTATGACATCGAATCTTGATGCGAGTAGTGTGGTACAAAACGCCTATCTATCTAAACCACTTGGCACAGGAGTTGGTTCAGGTGGAACAGGGGCTGGCGATGCTACAGTTTCATCTAATTAGGCCGACATACTGACTAAAGCATAGAACTTGATAAAGTGAGATAACACCATAAAACTTGCCCAACACGATAGTGACAAAAGCTTTAGCTTCTTGTTAATAATATTATTTCTGTTACCCATACCTCTTGGTGCGAACCGAGCTTGGGCTTGGGGCTTTTTCGAAATATGTATTTTTATATTAACTTTCTTCGTAATTATTAAATATCGCAAAACAAAAAGTCTTGGGATCCAAAGCTATTTTAGTATTCTTTATTTGTGGATAGGATTTATAATTCTGGCAAGTTTACAAGTTATTCCGCTTCCTGAAGGCTTGGTATCTTTCTTGTCGCCTACTTCTCATCAGCATTATGTAAATGTTAATTCTATACAGTTTTATATATCCATCGATAGTGCTCAGTCTATGATTAGCTTTATAAAATTATTGAGTTTTTTCTGCTTATTTGTGTGTGTAATGGCGTTAATTAATAATGAACAGCGCCTAACGGCACTTATTGCAACAATAATGTTGGTAGGTACTTGGCAAGCTTTATATGGAATCTTAGAAGTAATATTGGGTTTACATAATAGTATTGTATTTAATCTACCCACTAGCAGCTCCGCCACCGGCAGTTTTGTTTATAGTCACCACTTTGCTAACTTTATAACTTTAGGATTGGCTGCAGCGCTGGGTTTACTTGTTTCCATTATAGAAAAATCGAAAAGTGAATTTAACAAAAGTGTGTTGAATTCCTCCGTGTTTCCATCAATAAATAGTCGAATTATCATTTCTATTTGCATTGTAATTATGGTGTTAGGCCTAATCATGTCGCATTCAAAGATAGGTATCATTTCATTTTTTGCTGCAATTGCGGCGGTAGGGGCGTTAGTAATATTAATAGTCAAAAAAAGAAGCAAAGGTCTACAGATGTTGATTATTGGCTTTTTTGTGATAAATGTCATTGTGATAAGTGTATTCTTTGGCATAGATAAAGTTAAAGATAGATTAATAGACATTCCGCAAAGCAACGAATCGATAGATGAAGTGATTAGAGATGCCTATCCAATTATTGCTGATTTCCCAGTTTTTGGAAGCGGCTCAGGCAGTTTTTATTCAACCTTCCCTAGCTATCAAATACAAGAAGTAAACAACTTCTACGATCATTTACATAACGACTATTTGCAGTTTGTAATTGAGTATGGATTGTTAGGCGCGTTTATTTTATGGACACTCATGATATTTACTTTATATAAAACCCTACGCGCAATGCGTAAAAGAAAACACGCTATATTCAAAGGTAGTGCGATTGCATGTTTGATTGCTTTTGTAGGAACAGGCATTCATATGAGCTCAGACTTTCCATTGCAGGCTTATGCTAATGCTTGCTACTTTGTTGTATTTATGGCGCTCGCTATGGTTATTAACAGTCTTAAGTTTAAATCTAAAAAGTAGATCAATTACGCAAATTAGCCATATTACTTTTTATGTACCTCTTAGGTTTTTGCAACCAACTATATATTTAAATGTTTTCTTGACTGGTTGGAGGCTCTTTACAATTTAAATGCCGAACTGCTGTATAACTATCATAATCCCTAAACCAACGGCATATATCTTTCAAACTATTCGTTTCTGTTAAAAAAGCTAATAATTGAGGCCTAACATTTGGATTTCGTAATCCAGCTCTTATTCTCGCCAAAATTTCACCCTTGAATTCAATATAAAAAGGATGATTGGATTGATAAAGGCTGATTCCCAACCGAGTGTATAGTAAATGTACCTCTTGAGATTGCGAACCTAGCTCATCAGCTTTAATTAAATAATTTCTAAGTTCATCATCAAACTCTTGCAGACGCCACTTTATCATGGCCAGGTTGGCATAAGTTGCAGGCCATAAAGGTCTGCTTTTAAGCGCGAGTAAATATTGAGTTTTTGCGACGCGCAAATCGTTTTGGTTCGCGAAGTTGTTGAGGTATCCCCACTCTAAAATTTGAGCATACATTTCAATATACAGTGGTTTCTCTGGTTGAAAGAATAAAGCATTGTTTATAGAGCCAAGTGCAATTTCATACTCGTTTTGACTTTTCACAACGCCAGCATTTGACCAATTATCAACTATTTTTTTTGACTCAAAATAACTAACACTAGCCGCTGTGAACTTAAAAGCATGAAAGATACCGATAGTTGCAATAAAAACTGCAAATGCAGCTAATATGTATTTATGTGGTATGCGTTTTACTTCAACTGTTCTGGTTTCTACTGGGGCTGAAGAGCGCCTTCTCCTTCGCCGCCTGCGTTTCGTCACATCTTTACTCACAAGCTCTCTATTCCTATTTTAATTAGACTTTACATTTCGATATGCGTTTATTACGAGATGTCTTCTTTATACTTAACGGCAAAAATATGAAAAATATGTGCTTTATCAACTATCAGTTAACCAGATAGTGTATGTCTAATAAATTATAAACCATCCGTTTGCTGTTATTTGAGTCAATTACTCATTTACACACCGTGGATTTAGCATAAAGATGACTTATTACACATTTTTATATATCGGTACAAATATCAATATAGTAATTTAATAAAACATGGTAAAAACAAATTACTCCGAAAAACAATCCAAAAACTCTGTTTTTACGAAATAATCATAAAAGTATTCAGGAAAATTTTGATTCCACTTGTATTCCACCCAATTTACAGTCAGCTTGATTTACCAGAAAGACATAGGTTTCCAATCGAAAAATATCAATCGTTGGCAAACAAACTATTATCTATGGGCGTTCCTAAAAACCACTTTCATAGACCTTCGCCTCTTCTCATTAGTGATCTAATACAGGTTTATGAGCCCACCTATATTAAAAATTTAGCTTCAGGTACTTTAGACAAGAAAGCCATGCGCAGAATTGGTTTCGAATGGAGTGAGCAGCTTATTCAACGAACGCTTACAGCAGCTGGAGGAACAGTTCTAGCCAGTAACTTAGCTCTAGCAAATGGCAAAGCACTTAATTTAACTGGTGGCTATCATCATGCATTCGCAAATTTTGGATCTGGATTCTGTATGGTCAATGATCTCTATTTGTCAGCGTTAAATATGCTCCAACATAAAGATATAGAAAAAGTACTAATTTTCGATTGTGACGTGCATCAAGGCGATGGTACGGCAAAGTTGGCAGCAAATAATGCTTCAGTATATACCGTTTCTATCCATGGAGAGAAAAACTTTCCTTATAGAAAACAGCAATCTAATCTCGATTTCCCATTACCTAAAGGAACAGAAGATTCAGAGTATTTAGATGTAGTAGAGCAAGCACTTACAATGGCGGTAAACTATTCCTCGCCAGATGTCATCATCTATGATGCTGGAGTAGATATACACGTTAATGATGATTTAGGGCATTTAAATATTAGCACTCATGGTATTTACCAAAGGGATAAAATAGTATTTGATAAATGCGAACTTCTTGGCATACCGGTGATTGCTGTTATTGGTGGTGGATATCAACGCGATATTAATGCATTGACAGATGTCCACCTACAACTTTTTAAAGCAGCAGGAGTGGTGAGCTAGTTAAGGCAGAAACTTATCATCATATTGATTGCATCTTTTTTGATTCATGAATATAATCTGTATTTTTATACAGTATATTGAGCTGAATACAGAGAACATACTATGCAACTAAGTGCCGCCTACAATAATTTTCATGAGTACGTACACGATTTATCTCTTGCACAAAAAGAAAGGCTTGCTTTTATTGACTTTAATTTGCAATTTTTTGGAAAAGTGTCTCGTAACGATCTCATTAATCGATTTAAGACAGGCTTAGCGGCAAGCACGCGAGACTTTGCAGCATATAAAGAAATTGCAAAAACTAATATGGAATTAAACCATAGTACAAAGCAATATCTGCGTACCAATAAGTTTGAACCACTTTTTGTATTTTCTGCGGAAGCTATTTTGCAATCGGTTAGTAAGGGTTTCAGCGATGGTATTACGGCAAAAATTCAACCCTCAAGTACTTGTTTTGAAGCCGTTCAATTAATTCATCCTAACGTACATATTATTGCATCCCTCATGAGAGCAATTCATAATCAATTAACGTGCAAAGTAAAATATGTATCTATTAGCTCTGGGGAAAGTACACGTGAAATCACACCTCATGCTTTAATTAACAATGGACACCGCTGGCATGTTAGAGCATACGATAAAAAGTCAGAGTCGTTTAGGGATTTTGTTTGTACCAGATTTACTCAAGTAACGCTTACTGATGAAAAAGCAAACAAATTATCGCTTCCCGAATCAGATACACAATTTAACCGTTTAGTAAGTCTTGTATTAATGGTACATCCAGATATCAAGCATTCTCAAGCCATTGAAATGGATTATGCTATGCAACAAGGTGAAAAGCTTATGCAAGTTAGAGCTGCTCTAGCAGCCTATGTTTTAAGGTATTGGCAGGTTGATTGCTCTTATGAACATCGGATTTTAAATCAAGGTTGCCAATTAGCGTTAAAAAACCATGAAGTTTTAGCAATGATAGAAAGCCCGCAGTTAGCACCAGGTTTTGTTAAAAAAAAGTGAACCAAGGAAATTAAATAGGGTCAAAAGACGGCTTAAAAATCAAATAAAAGAAATTTAATAGTAGCGATTTTGATACCTATCCTGTTTTTTTAAACTGGAAAGTTCCTAATTATCAACTATCTTTAGCAATCAAAAAATTACTTGTTACTAGGACGTAATAAACTCGACACTCTTAAGGGGCTAGATATGTCACAGAACATCAACAATCAACATAACACGAATGAATTAGATAATAACATAAGTGAAGAGAGTTCCGTGGCCCAAAGAAACTTGTCTAAAAACCTTAATCAAAATTCCCAAGTAGATGAAGAGATATCTCTGCCTATTCAACAAGAAAGTATTATTGCTAAACAAGCGTTCAACGAAGATTTAATTAAGCTGCTTGTATTGTTATATCAAATTGACGGAAAAGTAACCTTAACTGAACAAGACTATTTTGAAACATTAGTTCAAAATATGGAATGGAAAAACGGCGTATCTATTTCTGCGTTTATAAACGACGCAATACATCAAACAAGAGTGGCAATTGACCACGAAGAAGCAAGGGAGTTTTTATTTTCGCTTGCCAATGGCCTGAATCATGATCCCGCACAAGCATTAGAACATGCCATGAATATTTCGGCCATTGATGGTAAAAGAAGTGAAGAAGAGCTTGAAATCTTAGCGCTACTTTCAAACAGAGTGCTTGCACGTGGGCTAGTAGCCTAAGATGACGTTCAGAATACGTATCTAAAGTACGATTACAAAACCAAGTCGCGGTAAACCTCGTTATCATATTCAGCAATATGCTTTTTACTACGTTTACGTATGTTATTAGTTGCGTCTGCAACTCTATAATGGTATTTTTCTTCTAGGGAAAGCCTTCCCCAAAATAGCTTAATTATTAACAAATATTTGCTTAAAGTAATCCAACGCCTAAATTAATCGTAAATTAAGCAGGAACTTTAATAATAGTGTCATATAATTAAGTACAATACCTTTAGTCCACATGGACTGCAAAAAAGTTCCGTATACAAAGTATTTAGCGATAAAATATATACATAAAATTATTAGCAGTACTTTAACGGGTTTAACGACTACATCTTAACCTTAATAAACTTTGATAATAATAATAATAAAATAATTAAATCAGGAAAACTTACATGAACTTCAAAACCAAACTGAGCAAAGTTGCTCTCGCCGTTGCTATTTCTGCAACGTTGGCTACTTCAGCCATGGCGCAAACGACTACCTCGTCTATTAGAGGTAACGTAGCGACAGAAGCGGGAACAATCTTTTCCGGCGCAACCGTAACGATTGTACACACACCCTCAGGAACTGTTTCAACTGCCACAACAAATTCAAATGGTACTTTCTCAGCACGTGGTTTACGTGTGGGTGGTCCATACTCTATATCAATAAGCGGAGATGGAATTAGCCCCGTTCAAATTGATGATGTATTTTTATCGCTTGACCAAACTTTTTCACTTCCAGTGACAGTTCAAGAATCATCAGCAGTTGAAGTTGTAGTAGTAACTGGTAGCAGTGCTGCACAAGGGTTTACTAATGAAGGCCTTAGTACAAGTTTAGGTATTGAAGCACTAGAAGGCGTTGCCTCGATTGACCGTGATATAACAGACGCAGCTGAACTTGACCCATTTGCAGCAATTAATGTACAAAGTGGCGGTTCTAAAGAACTAACAATTGCTGGTGCAAACAACCGTTTTAATTCATTAACAATTGATGGTGTGGCACTAAATGACCGTTTTGGTTTGAACGCGAATGGTTTCCCTACCCAACGTTCACCAATATCATTTGATGCAATTGCATCGCTATCTATTCAAACTGCCCCGTTTGATGTTGAATATAATGGTTTTACTGGCGGTACAATTAACGCCGTAACCAAATCAGGTACAAATGAATTTAAAGGGTCTGTCGGATATTATTTCACTGATGATTCACTTATTGGTGATAAAAACGGTGATGATGACTTTAACTTTACTTTCGAAGAAAAAACTTTTGTTGGTACAATTGGTGGGCCAATCATTAAAGACAAATTATTCTTCTTTGTAGCCTATGACAAATTTGAAGAAACTGCACCATTAAGAAATGGTCCAGCAGGCTCTAACGCCTTAAATGTAGAAGATGACATCACATTAGAAGATGTTGCTGCAGTCAGACAAGCTGTATCTGATGTATGGGGTTTTGATATTGGTGGTTTTGATAAAGGGCCAGCAGAAGATGAAAAAATCCTTGCTAACATCGACTGGAACATTAATGACGACCACCGTGCTAAATTCACGTACATTAGAACGGAAGGTAATACAATAAACGAGCAAAACGGTAATAACTTCCTAGCTAGTGATAACAGACTTGGTGCATCATCTGCATGGTATGACCGTTCTGAAACAATTGAAAGTGTCATCGCTCATGTATTCTCAGACTGGTCTGACGATTTTTCTACAGAATTCAAAATAGCTAAAACGACTCAAGCAACCGGTCAAGATTCTTTAAATGGTGCGGAATTCCCTTCATTCGCTGTTTTCTTGCGTGAAGTTGATGGTGATGAGAATTATCTGGTAACTGGACCTGACCGTTTCCGCCATGGTAACGAACTAGACCAGGAATTTATGAATTATAAATTTGTTGCAGAATATATTGTTGGGGACCATATTCTTAAAGCAGGGTTTGAAAGAGAAGAAGTTGACGTAAATAACTTGTTCGCTCAAAACTCTGAGGGTTCATATTTGTTTGATAGCATTGCGGATTTACAAAATGCTCAAGCATCTGCTTTGTTATATCAAAATGCTGTTACAAACAATGAAAATGACCTACGAGCAATATGGGGCTATAACTATAATGCTCTATACATTCAAGATTCATGGGATGTTAGCGCTGATTTAATCGTAGATTTTGGTTTACGTTATGACTGGTATGAATCTGAAGGTTCTATCCGAAGAAATCAAAACTTTATAGACCGTTATAACTATACTAATACTACAGATATTGATGGCTTAGATGTGATTCTTCCTAGAGTATCATTCAAATGGTATGCATCTGATAATACAACGGTTCGTGGTGGTATAGGCCGTTTCTCTGGTGGTTCTCCAGGTGTTTGGATATCTAACAGTTATTCAAATGATGGTGTAATTTCTGACGCGATTAATGATTTTGGTTCTGGCAACACTTATAATGTTCCAACTATGCCAGATCCAGCTACAGGTCAGTACATTCCTCAAGATATATTAAACCAATTAGCAAGTGAAGCTCCTGATGGCGCAGTTAACGCACTTCGTCCTGATTTCGAAATTCCTACTACTATGAAGTTTAGCGTAGGTGTTGCTCACGAAATTGATTTAGGCATGTTAGGTGACGAATGGTTACTATCTGCTGACTTGTTATATAACAAACTTGAAAACGCTTCTTACTGGTACGATCAACGTTGTGAAAACCCAGTTGATACTGCACCTGATGGACGTGGTGTTTACGATTGTAGCAGTGGTCCAGAAGCAATAGCTGTGGGCTCTGTTGACGACGGCGACAGCACATTATTTGCTTTATCTGCAACCAAAGAGTGGAGAACGTCTTTCGGTGTATTTGACATGTTTGCAAGCTATACCCATGCTGACGTTGAAGACGTAGGTTATGGTACATCATCTACAGCAACCTCTAACTACTCTGACTTCGCAGCATTTGACCGTCAAATGCCAACTGCTGGTACTTCAAGCTTCCAAGTAGAGCATTTAGCGAAATTACGCTTGAACTGGAGAAAAGAGCTAGTTGACGGTTACGAAACAAAAGTATCTATATTTGCGACACGTAGAACTGGTCAACCGTATAGCTATACCTTTAACGAAAACAACGCATGTGTACTAGATGTTGGTGGCGGTCGTTGTCGTCGTGAAAGCAGAAACGATGATGCTGGTCACTTGTTATATGTACCTTCAGGTCCAAACGATCCATTGTTCTCAGCCGCTTCTTTTGGTGGAGACCCAGTGGCACAACAAGAATTCTTTGATTATATCAATAGTTCTGAGTTAGCGCAGTATGCAGGTAGCATAGCACCTCGTAACAACGATAATTCGCCTTGGTCAACTATTCTTGATGTGAGAATTCAACAAGAACTACCAGCCTTTGATCCAAACCATCGCTTTAGATTATTCCTAGATATTGAAAACTTTGGAAATCTACTAAATGATGATTGGGGTCGTATAGAGCGAACTCGTTATGAGTATGAACGTTCTGTTGTTTCTGCTGCAATTAACGATGGTCAGTATGAATATTTTGATTTAAGAAATCCTGATAGCATCGCCAACCTTGAAGTTCTTAGCCAATCTGTATGGCAAGTTCAGTTTGGTATTAAATACGAGTTCTAAACAATTTAAACTCTATATTTAAAGTCAAAACCGGAGACTCGTTCTCCGGTTTTTTTATGCCCTCAATATTTTATGATTTGTTTTGCTCAAAATTAAGATAAACTATACAGGTATAGTGGTTCAGCTTCAGCTCAGGAGAATAATAATAAATATGAGTAAACCAATAATATTGGCGATTTCTGGTGCATCTGGGTCTGGAAAGTCTTTGTTTACCCAAAACCTTCGATTAAAATTAGAGAAATACGAAAGAGATGTATTGGTTTTACAAGAAGACCATTATTATAAGTCTCAGGATCATATTCCTTTAGAAAAAAGAGCATCAACGAATTACGACCATCCGGATGCATTTGAGCATGACTTATTACAGAAGCACTTAATTGCTCTCTGTGCTAAGAAAACCATCAATTATCCAGTTTATTGCTATAAAACACACACACGCTTAAAAGAATCTGAAAAAATAAAAAGTGCACCAATTATAATTGTTGAAGGGATAATGTTACTGACACAAATACAATTGTTTGAACAATTCGATTTCAAAGTGTTTGTCGATACACCACTGGATGTTTGTTTGATGAGGAGGATGCTAAGAGATACTCAAGAAAGAGGCAGAACCCTAGCTTCTGTTGCAACTCAATATGAAAAAACAGTAAAACCCATGTATCATAAGTTTATTGATCCTAGTAAGACTTTCGCCGACTTAATTGTCCCACATGGTGGTGAAAATTTCTTAGCTGTGGATGCTTTAAGCGCTTATTTATTAAAACATAACAACGGATAATAATAATGATTAGTTTGTTAGGTGTGCTTTTTCTTTTTGCAGTGGCGGTAGCGCTTAGCAGTGCTAGGACTAAAATTAACTGGCGTACGGTAGGAGGTGCGTTCGCGATACAAGCAAGTATTGGTGGTTTTGTACTTTATACTGATTTTGGCGTGACGGTATTAAATAGCCTTACAAGCTTTGTTCAGAACATTATCGATTATGGTAAAGCAGGAACAAGTTTTTTATTTGGACCACTGTCTAACTTATCAAGTGAGCCTAATCTGGGTTTTATATTCGCCTTTCAAGTATTACCCGTTATCATATTTTTCTCATCATTAATTGCAGTACTTTATCATTTAAGAATTATGAGTGTCATAATCAGTTTTATTGGTGGTGGTTTAAGTAAGTTATTAAAAACCAGTAATCCTGAATCAATGTCGGCCGCAGCCAATATATTTGTCGGTCAAACTGAAGCACCCTTAGTCATAAAACCTTTTCTGCCACAAATGACTCGTTCTGAGCTATTTGCCGTTATGGTGGGTGGCTTGGCTTCTGTAGCAGGCTCAATTATGGCGGGTTATGCGAGTTTAGGTATTGAGCTAAAATACTTAATTGCAGCTAGTTTTATGGCTGCACCAGCTGGTTTAATGATGGCTAAAATACTTGAGCCTGAAATAGATAAACCTAATCAAACACTTGATGATGTTAAATCTGATGCACAAGTATATGCTAACGTATTTGATGCAGCAGCTAGCGGTGCGTCCTCTGGCATGAAATTAGCAGTGAATGTTGGCGCAATGCTGTTAGCTTTTATTGCATTAATTGCGATGCTCAATGGCATTGTTGGATTTTTCGGAGACTTGTTTGGCGCTGAAAACCTGACTATACAATCTATATTAGGTATACTTTTTCAGCCAATCGCTTGGCTAATTGGTATCCCTTGGGCCGAATCAAATATGGCCGGAAGTTTTATAGGACAAAAACTGGTCGTTAATGAGTTTCTAGCTTATTTAGATTTTTTAGGCTCTAAAGACGAATTGTCGGAGCTTTCCCAAGCAATTATTACCTTTGCATTGTGTGGTTTCGCAAACCTATCATCCATTGCAATATTAATGGGTGGCATTGGTGCAATGGCACCAAATCGTCGTTCCGAAATTGCTAGGCTAGGTCTAAAAGCTGTTTTAGCAGGTACACTAGCCAATTTAATGAGTGCTGCGCTAGCCGGCATTTTCTTGTCACTAGCATGACTTAAAACTAAACATTTAGTTATAAGTATGACGAGAGAAACTGTAATAGAGTAAATTACCATATGAAATTAGAAGCCGTTGATTATCAATCGAAAACTGCATCAATTGAATTTGTGGAGTCTTTAAGGCAAACCGGGTTCGGTGTATTAAAAAACCATCCTATTTCACAACAAGTAGTAAGCAATATTTATAAAAACTGGGAAGCCTTTTTCAACTCAAAAGAAAAAGGAGATTATATTTACAATAAAAAGACACAAGATGGATTTTTCCCGCAATCTGTTTCTGAAGTAGCAAAGGGCTTTACCAAAAAAGATATAAAAGAATATTATCACTATTTTCCTTGGGGCAAATGCCCTTCAGATTTAAGGGAAGAAATTGACAGATACTATAAAGAAACCACTAGCTTAGCTGCCAAACTGCTTTCGTGGATAGAGCATGAGTCTCCAAAAGAAGTAAGTAAACATTATAAAGAGCCTCTTTCAAGTATGATAACTGATAGCGAGCAAACTTTATTACGTATCCTACATTACCCTCCTCTACAAGGTAATGAAGAGCCAGATGCAATCAGAGCCGCAGCGCATGAAGATATTAATTTAATTACCATTTTACCAGCAGCCAATGAACCTGGTCTGCAAGTAAAAGCAAAAGATGGCACTTGGCTAGATGTGCCTTGTGAATTCGGGAATTTGATTGTCAATATTGGAGATATGTTGCAAGAAGCGTCGGGTCATTATTTCCCATCTACTACTCATAGAGTAATCAATCCAGTTGGAACAGACACCACAAAAGCTCGAATATCTTTGCCATTGTTTTTGCATCCAAGGCCAAATGTTGTTTTATCAGACAGCTATACCGCGGAGTCATATTTGCAAGAGCGACTTAGAGAGTTAGGAGTAGTTTAATAATACGATAGTCTTACAAACTGCCTTAAATTGAGGATTATGATAAAGTAATCTTTGTTAATATTTTGTATAGGAATTTGTATGTCGATTGGTTGGCTTGCCTTAGCTATAAGCTATTTAATGTTCTTATTTTGGATAGCAAGGTGGGGAGATACAAATTCACAAACCGCACGATGGTTAACCTCACATCCACTTACTTATAGTTTAGCACTTGGGATTTATTGTACAGCTTGGACATTTTATGGTGCTGTTGGTCAAGCAAGTGAACAGCAATGGATGTATCTACCCATTTTACTTGGTCCTATTATTGTTTACTTTGGCTGCTATTCATTCATATATAAGCTAACTCATGTAAGCAAAAAGCAACATATTAGTACCATTGCCGATTTTATTAGCTCCAGGTATGGCAAGCGCCAAGTAGTAGCGCTTGTCGTTACCATTATCGCCTTGTTAGCGACTATTCCTTATATAGCTTTGCAACTTAAAGCGATTGGTTCAACCTTTCAACTTATAACATCAGAACAAAATAGTACGCTAATTGTAGTAAGTGCAACTGCATTCATCGCTTTGTTTTCAATGTTTTTTGGCACTCGAAACACCGATGTTACTCAATATCGTCGTGGTCTAATTTTAGCTATTTCCTTTGAATCTTGTTTTAAACTCATTGCACTTGTATTAGTGGCTATAATTGGCTATGGCTTTTGGCAAAAATCAGGCTCTACTGACATGCTAGCCGAATATGCAACGTCTGAGGCAATTTCGAGTTTCTATTCGTTTGATTTTTGGGCACAAACACTCATGGCAGCTGCCGCAATTATTTGCTTACCTCGCCAATTCCACGTAGCGGTAATTGATAATTTAAAAATTAGTCACCTGAAAACAGCAAGGTGGTTTTTTCCTGGTTACCTAGTATTAATAGCCATGACAATTCCTGTTATAGCAGTTGCTGGAGAGGCAATGTTTGCAAACCAAAATATGTCTTCAGACACATATGTTATGGGTATTGCGATTGCCTCTGAGTCGTTACTGCTTCAAGTGGTAGTATTTCTTGGTGGATTATCAGCAGCTACTGCGATGATAATTGTTGCAACGCTTACCTTAAGTACCATGATTACAAATGATGTTGTCCTACCTAAACTAATGGATAGGGAAACTTATGCGAGTGTAGATAGAGTAAAACGAATTAAACAAATACGACGAGCAATAATTGGATTTATTTTGTTGTTAGCATTGGGTTATCAGCATCAAATGGCCAATCAGGCCTCTTTAGCTTCAATCGGTTTGTTGGCCTTTTCACTAGTTATTCATTTGCTTCCAGCAATTGTTGGTGGGCTATATTGGAAAAAGGGTCATGCTCACGGGGTTTATGCAGGACTACTAGTTGGCTTACTAGTTTGGCTAATGTTTTTGTTTATTCCTTTATTCAGCGTTAATGCAGCAACTGGCTCTGCTGAGGCTATTCAAAATCATATGTTATCGCAAAGCGCTATATATAGCCTGTTAGCTAACTCAATTTTTTATGTTGTTTTCTCATTACTCGCCAAACCTCGTCTAATAGACAGAATACAAGCAAAGATGTTTGTAGAGCCCACTACAATTAATCAACAACTAAAACAGTATCAGATGCTTGAAGTAAAAGTATCTGATTTAAAAACATTAATTTCTAGATTTACAGGCGAAAAACGATCAGAACAATTATTCAGCTTATACGTTAGCCAAGAAAATAATAGCGATAAGCTTGATATAAATAGTATTGCAGATCAAAAGCTCTTGGCTTTTTGTGAACGAGCCTTAGGCGGTGTTGTAGGCTCATCTAGTGCAAAAGCACTCATTGATAGTATTGTTAAAGGTAAAAAATTAGATATTACAGACGTTGTTAACTTTTTTGAGGACACCACTCAAGCCATGCAGTTTAATATGAGTGCATTATTGACGTCTTTAGAAAATATTGATCAAGGTATTAGCGTAATTGACAAGAATTTACGCTTGATGGCATGGAATAAGCGCTATACCGACCTGTTCAGCTACCCTAGCGAACTTGTTTCTATAGGCGCTCCTGTAGAGCCTTTAATAAGACATAATGTGCTGCGAGGCACATGCGGTCCAGGCGAAGTTGACATGCTAGTTGAGACTAGGATGCAACATTTAAGGAACGGTACACCTCACAAATTCACAAGGCAAAGAGATGACGGACATGTTATTGAAATGGTTGGAAACCCTCTACCTGGAGGCGGTTTTGTAACAAGTTACCATGACATAACAGGTTATGTTGAAATACAGGAAGCATTAAAAGAAAGCAATATCGACCTCGCAGCCAGAGTAGAAAAACGAACCGAAGAAGTTCACTCTATTAATGCTGAATTACGACTAGAAATAGAAAGACGTAATGAATTAGAGCAGAGTTTAATTCGTGCCCGTCAAGAAGCAGAAGCCGCCAATGAAAGTAAAACTCGCTTCTTAGCGCTCGCTAGCCATGACGTTTTACAACCTCTGAATGCAGCTAAGCTTTATTTAACTGCACTTCAAGAAACGCGTTTTGATGACGACACTCAAAATATTCTAAAAAAACTAAATGATTCTGTTGTGTCTAGTGAAACCTTGATTAGTACTATTTTAGACATTTCACGTTTAGATCAAGGGGAACTTAAACCCTTTATAGAAACCGTAAATATTACCGAGGTAATTCATCCCATTATTAACGAAATGAGCATGAAAGCTAAAGATAAAGGTTTAGATTTTAGACATAAAATTATGAATTGCTGGGTTAATGCAGATAAAACCTATCTTTATCGTATTATTCAAAACTTAGTGTCTAACGCAGTTAAGTATACTAAAACTGGAAAAGTGCTCGTTACAGTTAGAAAGGTAAAAGGAAAAGCGGTTATTCAAGTGAGAGATACAGGAATAGGCATTCCTCACCTGCAACAGGCTGCTATTTTTAGCGATTTTTATAGAGTACAAAATACAGACGAGCAAGGTATTGGCCTAGGATTAGGTGTTGTAAAAAGGCTGAGCCAACAATTAAGTTGTTCAATGCGTGTTGAATCGGTAGAAAACAAAGGGTCATGTTTTTCACTAGAGTTTGTAGATGTTCCCCCTCCAGAGGCGCCAAAAGTTATCTTAAAGCCAGCCCAATCAATTTTCAGTAAATTAAAAATACTCTGTGTTGATGATCAACAAGAAAACTTAGATGCAATGGAAACTGTGCTTCTGAAATGGGGTATTCAAGTTGGTTTAGCTAGAAATTATAAAGACGCATTAACAAAAGCAAAGGAGTTAGAGCCCCATATATTACTTGTAGATTACCAGCTAGGTAGAGGACCAGATGGACTAGAAATTATTGAAATGATCAGACAGCAGTCTAACACAATTATGCCAGCTTGCTTGGTGACAGCCAAAAGAGGAGATGATTTACTCAAATTGTGTAATGATCAAGGTGTAAACTATTTATCTAAACCAATTAAACCGGCTAAGTTAAGAACACTAATTCAAAGTATGGCGAAATTTATTAGAAACGTAAAGGTAGAAAATAAAAGCAATTAATAATACTTTGAGACTTTTCACTTAACTGGGTACACAAAAAAAGGAGCTAAATGCTCCTTTTTTGTATTTTTAAATGAAAATTAACTAACTTCTCGTTCTGGTGGCTCTAACTGAAGTTCAGACGCTATTAATACTGCTTGAGTTCTGTTATTAATACCCAGCTTTCTGAATATAGCCGTTACGTGCGCCTTAACGGTTGCTTCTGCTATATCTAAGTTATAACCAATTTGTTTATTCAAAAGACCATCGCGCATGTAACAAAGCACTTTGTATTGTGATGGTGTTAAGCTCGCTACATTCTCAGCTAACTTACTAAAGTTCTCATCGACGTCTTTTATTTTAAGTCTAACTGATTCAGGCAACCATACATCACCATCTAACATAGCGTTAAGCGCTTGACTAATCTCATCAGCGCTGGCTGTTTTCGGAATAAAACCCATTGCGCCTAAACCGACAATTTTTGAGATAAGACCCGCATCTTCTGTTCCTGAAATAACAGCAATAGGTAAATCAGGGAATTGCTTTTGAATATGCAAAAAACCAAATAAATCGCTACTGCCAGGCATATGTAAATCTAACATGATAAGGTCAACCTCGGTTTCCTGTAGTGCAGTAACCGTGCTGTTCAAGTCGCCAGTTTCAATAATATCTAAATCTGAAAATGATAAGTTCAGGGCGCCCTTTAATGCGTCTCTGTAAAGCGGGTGATCGTCGGCTATCAAAAGTGTGATCATATTGCTTCCCTGTGATTAAATTTTGTGTGTAAGCTTGATTTTTTGCAAAAGTATGCATATTCAAGACTTTTAGTGTATCAATTTGTTAATAAGTTGCAACGAGTTTATTAATATAACTATAAATTACCGTACATATTTTACACATACAAAAAAGGCAAGCCATTGAATGCTTGCCTTTTATAAACTACATTTGCAATTAAATGCTGATTATCTATTTAATCTTTTGTCGATTAGAGAATCAACAACAGATGGATCAGCAAGTGTTGAGGTATCGCCTAATTGTTCATGTTCATTAGCTGCAATTTTACGTAATATTCTACGCATAATCTTACCAGAACGTGTTTTTGGTAGTCCGGTTGTCCACTGAATTAAATCAGGAGTCGCGATTGGGCTCAATTCTTTACGAACCCATTTTTTAACTTCTGCGGTTAACGTATCGTCAGTCGTAATACCTTCATTTGGTGTTACATAAACGTATATACCTTGACCTTTAATATCATGAGGGAAACCAACTACAGCAGCCTCAGCAATATCTTTGTGCGCCACAAGTGCACTTTCAATTTCAGCAGTACCTAAGCGGTGACCAGAAACGTTTAATACATCATCTACACGGCCAGTTATCCAATAATAATCATCTTCGTCTCTACGAGCACCGTCGCCAGTGAAGTAAACATTTGGATATGCACTGAAATAAGTTTCAATGAAACGTGGATGGTTGTTATAGACTGTTCTTGCTTGGCTAGGCCAGCTGTCAAGAATAACCAAGTTACCTTCAGCAACGCCTTCTAAAGCGACACCATCGGCATCATATAAAGCAGGCTTAATACCAAATAATGGACGAGTTGCACTACCTGGTTTAAGCGCGGTAGCACTTGGAAGTGGAGCAATCATCATGCCGCCAGTTTCTGTCTGCCACCATGAATCAATGATTGGGCAACGACCTTGGCCAATCACCTTGTGATACCATTCCCACGCTTCTGGGTTAATTGGCTCACCCACTGAACCAAGCACGCGTAATGTAGATAAATCACATCCTTCAACAGGTGCTTCACCGTGAGCCATTAGAGCACGTATAGCAGTAGGAGCAGTATATAAACTATTAACTTTATATTTTTCAACTATTTGCGCAATACGACGGACATCTGGATAAGTTGGTACGCCTTCGAAGAATACCTGCGATACACCATTAGCTAGTGGACCGTAAGTCATATAACTATGGCCTGTAATCCAACCCACATCAGCTGTACACCAGTATACATCGTCAGGCTTGTAGTCAAACGCGTATTTGAATGTTAGCGCGGTATAAAGCAAGTATCCACCAGTGGTGTGAACAACACCTTTAGGCTGACCAGTTGAGCCAGACGTATAAAGAATGAATAAAGGATCTTCAGCATTCATTACTTCAGGTTCGCACTGAGCACTGCAGTCTTCAACAACTTCATGCCACCAAACGTCAACGTCGCCATTCCATGCAACATCACCGCCAGTCAACTTATGCGTTAACACAGCAGTAATCGAAGGACATGCGCCATTGGCTATTGCTTCGTCTACATTTGCTTTAAGAGGAACAGAACGCCCTGCTCTTCGACCTTCATCACAAGTAATCACTACTTTAGCATCACTATTATTAATTCGATCAGCAATTGCATTTGGAGAGAAGCCACCAAATATTACCGAATGAACCGCACCAATGCGTGCACAAGCTAGCATTGCATAAGCAGCATGAGGCACCATAGGCATATAAATAGCAACTACATCACCTTTTTTTACACCAAGCTTTTTCAAACCATTTGCTAATTTACATACTTCATAATGAAGTTGCTGGTACGTAACTTTTTCTGAATCTTCTGGAGAATCACCTTCCCAATAGATAGCTACTTTTTTAGCATTGTCTTTTAAATGTCTGTCTACGCAGTTATAACTTGCGTTTAATTGTCCATCTTCAAACCATTTAATTTCACATTTTTCTGGGGAAAAATCAGTATTTTTGATAATTGTTGGGGTTTTAAACCAATCTAATTCTTTTAGTTGTTCTGACCAGAATGCGTCTGGATCATTAATAGATGCGTCGTACATTTCTTTATATTCTGCATCACCAAAATGTGTCCCTTGAGTCAGTGAATCGGGAACTGGATATAATTTGTCACTCATGGCGTTCTCTCCGTTAAATACTTTTAAATTTGGTTTAAACTTGTTTGGTATGCAGATAACAATAGCCTCATTATATTAAACCAAAATGCTACTTTGGTAGCACGCAAAACAAATTGTAAATAAAATGTTTAACCGCTAATTAAAAAAGCCTTGAGTATAGGGGGATTGCGGGATGTAGCCACCTTAGTCGTATAGACCAAGCGCTAATTTTCAATAAATCAGGTTTAGTAGAATATTATTTGCGCAAGATGATTTAGTAGTTATTTTGCAAGTTGATTATCTTTAAATTTTTGCTTTTTTATTAACCGTATTCCCATTAGGTGGTAATAGTTTTCCATTTTCAATTCGGATGGCTTCAACAAATATTTAAAGAAACAACACCTCTTCTTACTAGGACTTTGGCTGCCAATTTGGCAGCCTTTTTTTTGGATATCAGATTTATTAAAGAATACATGCTGTATTGTAAATTTACTAAATTCAGCAGACCATAAAACGAGTAAAAAATCGGGTGATAAACTTATATATAAAATTAAAAGATCGTTCGGTTTTAAATGAAGTTTAATTAATTACTGAGATCAAAACTACACGGAATATAAATTGTGTTTGTCAAACTAAGTCACTAATCGACAGTTCTTCACTACCACTATATGCACTACGATAATGTAAATATAGCTAATAAAGGGATTAGGAAAAACACTCCACCAATATACAATATGCCATATAGTTTTTGTTCAGCCACTTTTAATGACAACTGATACGAAAGATTAGGCGGCCATTCTCGCAAGAAAGCCAGCCCATAAATAACAAATACAGCCAAAAAGTTATAGGTTAAATGAACTAATGCTATTTGCAATGCTAAGTCAGCGTTCACACCTGTAATTGATAGGGCAGCTATTACGGCTGTAATACAGGTGCCAATATTAGCACCTAACGTAAATGGATAAATAGAACGGGCAGTCACAATCCCATTTCCAACCAGTGGTACCATTAAAGATGTGGTGGTAGAACTTGATTGCACAAGTATCGTTACAACTGTGCCAGAAGTTATACCGGCAACCGGTCCGCGTCCAAGGCTTTTTTGTAGTATATCTTTAGCCTTACCAACCATTAATGATTTCATTATTTTCCCCATCCAAGTAATGGATAAAATAATGAGAATTAATCCGATTAGCGCTCTAATACTGCCATCCCAAACAGGCGGGAGGTTTTCAGTTAGAAGCTTAACTGTATCGATAATAGGACCTGTCACAGCCTTGATTGGATTGAATCCACCTACATCGGTACCGCTACCTTGACTCAAAATCGAAACTAAAAATGCACTGATCTTCTCAAGCAATCCAAACATTATTTCAATGGGTAGAAAAATCAAAACCGCGAAAATATTAAAGAAATCGTGGATGGTTGCGGCGTTAAACGCTCTTTGAAACTCTCGTTTGTCTCTAATATGACCAAGGCTGACAATAGTATTAGTGATACTGGTGCCAATATTTGCACCCATCATCATAGGAACGGCAATAGTAATGGGTAAACCACCAGCAACCATAGCAACAATAATTGATGATACTGTGCTGGAGGATTGAATAAGCGCAGTACACACCATACCAATAATTAAACCAAGAACAGGGTTAGATGCAAAATCGAATAACGCCCGTGCATGCTCTTCTGTTGCCGTTCTAAACCCACCACCTATCAATCCTACAGCGGTCAGCATCATAAAAATCAATATAATCAGGCAAAGCCATCTAATTGAAGCGGGCCAAGTTGATAAACCATTTGGAGCTTGCATATTTGGGGACGGTGTATTAAGTGTATTGGTCATTTTAGATTGTCAGAATGTAGCCGGAAATTGAGTTAAGATTTGATGAATTTCATCTAAACATTCTTTCGGCAAAGTATGGTTAAATGCATCTATATTTTGACTGAGTTGACTCATTTGAGTGGCCCCAATAATGGTAGACGTTACCCCGTCCACTTGATCACACCACATAAGTGCTAACTCTGATGGACTTATATTATATTTTTCAGCCAATTTACAGTATTCAACCACGGCCAGTTCACTTTGTTTTGTATCCCGAAATAATCCATTTCGCTGCATCAGTGTAAAACGGCTACCATTGGGTCTTGCTCCACCAATATATTTCCCGGTAAGTAACCCTGTTGCTAATGGCGACCAAGGAAGATAAGCAACATTTTCAAAACTGCATGTTTCTATCAAGTATGGCCAGTCTTTAGGGTGTAACAAGCTAAATTCGTTTTGAATAGAGACCGGCCTGTCAATTCCCAGTTCATCGCATAGATTCAAATATGTATGGATTCCCCAAGGGGTATCGTCTGATAGTCCCCAATACCTTATTTTTCCAGAATCGATTACACCTTTTATTCCTTTAAGGATATCCCTCATGCGATCTTTTTCTTGTTCAACATTGGTTTTACTGGGTTTAACGTAATTTGGCCAATGCTTACCAAAATGAGGGGAAAATCTATTAGGCCAATGCAGTTGGTACATATCGATAAAGTCAGTTTGCAGACGAGACAGTGAAGCATCAACTGACAGAGTAATAGCATCGCCGGTTATTAAGCCTGATTTGCGAATATAAGGTAGCCCCGCTCCAGCAATTTTTGAAGCAATAACTAAATCTTTACGTTTAGCCTTGTTGCGACTCAACCAATCGCCAATGCAGCGTTCGGTGTCGCCATATGTTTCTTTATTGGGTGGGACAGGATACATTTCAGCGGTATCGATAAAATTAATACCCTGCTCAATGGCATAATTTATCTGCTCATCGGCATCTTTTTGGGTGTTTTGTATACCCCAAGTCATACTGCCAAGACATGCTCTAGAAACGCTTAAACCAGAAGAACCTAATATTGAATAACGCATAACACTCCAGATAAGTACGATAATAACTTCGTACATTCTTATTAACATAGAGGTTATACGCGTTGAATATTAAATTAGTATTAAAATTAAAGAATAAAAATAGCGTTAGCCAGATAATGCTTTCACATGCGCAACTACACTTCTTGCTAGGGCGCTAAGTGCATAACCACCCTCTAGTACTGATACTATTTTACCATCGCAATGCTTCGCTGCTATTTCCTTGATTTCATTAGTAATCCAAGCATAATCGGCCTCAACCAGGCGAATGTAGCCCATATCATCTTCAGCATGCGCATCAAAACCTGCAGATATAAAAATTAATTCAGGTTTAAACTCGTCTAATCGCTTAAACCAATGACTAATAAGATTTCTATACTCTTCCCCTGATGTACCAGCCGGTATGCCCACGTTAACTATATCAGTACGGGCTTCCTCATCACCACAAAATGGGTAAAACGGATGCTGAAAAGAAGAACAAAACATAATACGCTCATCATCTAAAACAATATCTTGTGTTCCGTCACCATGGTGCACATCAAAGTCAATAATAGCGACCCGCTTCAAACCACATTTATCCAATGCGTATTTTGCACCAACAGCTACATTATTAAATACACAAAAACCTGCCGAGAATGATTTACCAGCATGATGACCTGGCGGTCTTACTGCACAAAAAGCACTTTGAGTATCATTAGATAATACCATGTCTACAGCATCTCTAACTGCACCAGCTGCATGCAAGGCCGCATTAAGGCTTTTAGACATAAAAATAGTGTCTTCATCTATCCAAACACGTTCGTAGTCTTCAGTAGGGGCTTTATCAAACACATTGTCGACAAAAGCCTTATCGTGGGCGAGATATAAAAGGTCTTTATTGATCGGGTTTGCATTAGCAAAATGCACAACATATTCTAAACCGGAAGCAATAACTTGATCGTTTATTTGATGTAATCTAGATGGAGATTCAGGGTGATCATCTCCCATATTATGCAAATTACATTTGGGACTACCAATTATAGTGACTGTCATTTCAGCTTCCTTAATTTAGATATTTGTCGCTTTGTTTACTTCTTTAAAACGCTTTTTTCATTAATACTTTCAAGCGTTTCTTTTGTTAAATCCCGAACAAGCTCTATTTCGCCGGGTTCAGGATTGATTGTTCTTTTAAAACCATTATTTTCAAACACAGCAATCATAGGCTTATTGTTACTCTTAACCATAGCAAACACTTTAACTAACCCACGTATTTTAGCGATTTTGACCATTTCTAATAGTAGACGTTTGGCCATACCCTTACCTTGATTATTTTCACGCGTAACAAAAGCAACCTCACACGCATTGGCTTGTTCATACAAATAATATCGCCCAACCGCTTCTATTCGGGTTTTTGCACCTTCTTGTTGAACAATCGTTAAAGCTACATCTTTTGTTTGATCCACACTTACTAAGTCACACGATTTTTCACGCGTCATAGATTGCGGAATATAGTTATATCGCATCCGAATAGTTTCTTTAGTATGAGAATAAAAGAACTCCTGCAATCTTCTTTCATCGGAAGGGTTAAGTGGCCTTAAATAAAACTTCTTACTATCAATTCTGATAGGTTTAATTTGCACATCCCCAAACTCGACAACATCAGTAGGGAATTGCTTCTGATAATTTGGAACCCAATAATATTGTCTTATTTCTTTTAATAACTGCTCTCTAAACTTAGGATGTGCGACTCGAATTAGCTCTAAGGAACGCTCACGAATGCTTTTTCCTTTTAAATAAGCAATACCAAATTCGGTCACCACATATTGAACATTTCCTCTTGAGGTTACTACACCGGCTCCCTCACCTAAATGCGCAACAATTCTGGACACTTCGCCATTTTTTGCTGTGGAAGGCAACGCTATAATTGGCTTACCATTTAAGCTTTTTGACGTACCATCAATAAAATCTACTTGCCCACCAATTCCACTGTAAAAGTCATAACCTATTGAGTCAGCCACAACTTGGCCACTTAAATCAATTTGCAGGGCACTATTAACTGACACCATATTGTCATTTTTGGAAATATTCGTTGGTTTGTTAATATAGGAAGAAGGGAAGAACTCAACATGTGGATTATTGTGTAAGAATTGATATAACTTGGCACTTCCAAGTGCAAAAGAAGCGACTGTTTTACCTGGATGAAAGGTTTTCTTCCTGTTATTAATGACGCCTTTTTGCATTAACTCCATTACGCCATCACTAATCATTTCAGAATGAACACCTAAATTTTTATGCCCATGCAAGTATCGAGTGACCGCTTCAGGTATTTTACCAATACCCAGCTGTATGGTAGAGCAATCGTCAATTAGTAAAGACACATATTGACCTATCCTGTCACTAATTTTGGATACGCTTGCCACATCAACTTCAGGCAAAAATTGTTGGGCTTCAATGCAGGCTGTAAATTCGCTTATATGCAAAAATGAATGACCACATGTTCTTGGCATATCAGGGTTAATTTGAGCAATAACATATTTCGCATTTCGTGCTGCTGACATGACCACATCTACCGCAACGCCCAGTGAACAGTAGCCTAATGAATCTGGTGGTGAAACCATAATAATGGCAACGTCTAGCGGCATGACATCATTGGCAAAGAGCCCTGAAATTTCTGATAAAAAACAAGGCGTATAATCTGCCCTCCCTTCATCTACGGCTTGGCGAACTGTATCGCCATGAATAAAGAACGTATTTACCTTAAATTTATCTTTATATTGAGGAAATGCCCATTTATTGTCACCAATTGTCACAATATGCGTGACTTCTATATCATCAATGCCTGCAGTATTGGCTATTAAACTATCAACAAGCGCGTTTGGTACCGCCGCATTTGAACCGATAAATATGCGGTCACCCGATTTTAGAAATTGAGGCCAGTCTATTTCGTTTTTGATTAGTGATTTGACTAATTGCATGATTACTCTGAAAAAGTAAATTAGAATGAGTGAAAGTATAAGCTTAACGCTTATCTTAGAATAAAAAATTGATCTAGGTTAGCGTCAACGAATAAAAACTAATTTTTTATATTAGGAAGCAGCCACAAGAAAAATAACTTACTCACAAAAAAGCCGACTTGAAGCCGGCTATAAATTTTTAACAATGATTGATTAGGGAGCAGCAAGAATTTCTTGACGTTGCTGATAAGTCACTTGCTCTCGCTCAACATAGCTCTTCCACTGTCTGGCTGCTGAACGGCTACCTACGAAACTCTCTGCTAAGGATAATTGCTCAAGTGCGCCAACAAAATCTTTAAGATTGAATAATGCAAGCCCCAGAACCATGTGCGTATCACCAGGCCGATTGAGCTCGCCCTTCTCAAGTGCTTTATTTGCTGCTTCAACCGCTTTGTCATATTCTGAATTATTGTAAAATAGTAGCGCCAATTGACCTTCTAATTTACCATCATCCGAAAGAGCTGCGGCTTGTTGCATGATTGGAATTGCTTTTTCTACTTCCTTAGCGGCCTGCCATGATTGAGCCAAAAACTCTAAGTTGCGCAGATTGTTGGGCAAAACACCTGACTCAATTGCTTGTTCCATCAATTTAGCGCCTTTATATGGTACTTGATGATAGTAGTAAAGCTGAGCTAGGTTAAACGTATCTGATGCTGTTGAAACAAAGCCCCGTTGGTAAGCTATTTCCATTGTCGCAAGCTGCTTTTCTTCCTGCTCTAGCTCACCATACATTCCAGCTAATTGAATCCAATACTTTGGTTGATCATACAAGCGGATAAGTTTAATAATCGTCTCTTTCACTTTTTCAGGCTGTTTGGTTTCGAAGTAAATAGCCCGCTGTAATATTAACCAATTCTCGTCAGGTAAATATCCATCCTCTTCATGGCCTTTAATTGCTGTTTCAATAAATTGCATTGCTTCAGCGTAAGATTTGTTCTGATAGAGAGCTTGAGCCTTTAGCACATAATTTCTAGGTGGTATTTTGCCATTATTTAATGACTCCCAGCGCTCCAAATATTTAATCACATCATTGTAATTGCCTTGAGCCATACTCAACTGCGCTAAGCTATACAGTGCAGTTTGCTCAAAACTAATTGGAATGGGTGATTGAGAAACAGCCTGTTCAAAACTTTCTATGGTTTTATCAAAATTTTCTTCAGAGTAAAAAATAAAACCATAGAAGTTATACATCATAGCTTTTTCATAGCTATTCATACTGGAGCTTTTATCTTTTACTTCGTCTAGTATCGCAAGCGCGCCATTTACATCACCGTTATCGGCGGTTTCTTGCGCCCGAGCTAATTGTTCATAGACCCTTGAGCGCAAGGCAGGTGTGCGCCTTGTTTCACGATCACCTAGCTTTGTCTCAGTTTGCGCAAGCACTTTGCCCGAAACAACAATGTTGGACGAGAACCCTAAAAGACAAAAAGCGATTACGATTAAAGTAGATTGGAGTAGTTTTGGCATCAATTTTATTCCTAATCTAATTCAAAAGTGATTCGGTTTTGCACGCCAGCAACAGACGTTGGCTCACCATTTATCACTCTGGGTTTGTATTTAAATTTTACCACCGCATCCAAGGCTGCTTGCTCAAATATGCCTTGTGGGCTAGCTTCAACTACCACGGGGTCAACCACCGCGCCAGTTTGGTTAACTGTAAATTCTACAATCACATAACCTTGAATACCGCGCTGCATAGCGCGTCTAGGGTAGACAGCTTGTACTTTAGTAATAGGCACATATTCGCCATCACCCGTATCTAAAGCAAGACCGCCATCTAACGCAACATCTGCACCAATATCAGCGGCAAAGTCCATTCCGCCTTGTCCACCATCTGGAGTAGACGCTTCCATTGGTGGCGCCTCCATTTGTGGTGGTGGCTCTTGGGGCTTTGGTGGTTTGCGTGGTTTCCTGTCTTTTTGCTGAACCTGTTGCTCTTGTTGCACGCGAACGAAATCAAGTACCTTTCCTTTGGCAGGGTCAGTTAAAGATGTATCACCCGATGCTATTAGCGCTTGCATTAGAAAAAACAAACCTAACGTAATAAACCCTGCTACAACAATAGCTATTAAATAACGAAACATAATCTACTCTTCGGTAGCCACGGCAGCATCATCAATACCTGCAGCTCTTGTTGCATCAAGTACCTTCATTAAAATTTCAGTGGTCGACTTTTTGTCTGCTTGAATTACAACACCACCTTGCGGATTTTCAGCGTGTAAGCGTTCAATATTGGCCTGAACAGCTCTTACATCAACACGACGTTTGTTAATCCAAATTTCATTTTTGGCACTGATTGCGACCAATATGCTCGCCTTGTCTTTTTTCACGGCGGTAGAAGCTTCGGGCCTATTTACATCTATACCGGCCTCTTTTACGAACGAAGCTGTAACTATAAAGAAAATAAGCATAATAAAAACAACGTCCAACATTGGCGTCATATCAATATTTGCTTCTTCCTCATCCATTAAATTTTGAAAATGTTGCTTCATAATTTTTCCTCTATTTGATGTCTAGTTTTGTTTTACACTATCATCAAAAAATAAACTGCTTAGCCAAGCTGTCTGTCTAGTGGCAAGGCTTCTTCAAGGTGCGTTCTTTCTGCTTTAGAGCTTCTCATTAACCATGCAGACGCAAATACGCCAGAAAGTGCGCCAACCATACCTGCCATAGTAGGAATAGTTGCTTTTGATACACCGGATGCCATAGAGCGTGCATTACCGCCGCCAGAAATAGCCATAACGTCGAACACCTCTATCATACCTGTAACCGTGCCCATCAAACCGAGCAAAGGGCAAAGCGCGACCAGCGCTTGTATAATTGGAATAGTGCCCGTTAGCTGCATAGTCAAACGAGAAATATACGCTTGACGAATTTGCTCAGCATTCCAAGATGATCGCTCTTTTCTCAGCATCCAGCGTTCTACGATCTCGCTTTTAAGCTTTTTGTGCGTAATTTGAATGTACATAACTCTTTCAAGAATTAATAACCACATTACAAAAATTAGCACGCCTATCGCTTTTAAAACGCCGCCACCGGTTTCAGTAAAGTCTCTAATTGCTTCGAATAATTCAAGCATAAGCTTCTACCTATTTTGGAGTGCTTGAGCTAAGTTTTTCAGCACGTTCTGCGATCACACCACTAGCTTGTTCTTGCAGTATATAAACGATATTTTTACTACGTGTATTTAACATGGCATAAAGTAGTGTTGTAGGAATTGCCACAACCAATCCAAGTACTGTTGTAACAAGTGCTGTAGAGATACCACCGGCCATTAATTTAGGGTCTCCTGTTCCAAACAAGGTTATTTGTTGGAACGTCACTATCATGCCCGTTACCGTACCAAGTAAGCCCATAAGTGGCGCAACAACAGAAATTATTTTGATAATAGTAAGGAAACGGCTTAATTTCGGCATCTCTCCTAATATTGCTTCGGTCAAATGCAATTCTAGTGCTTCAACGTCTGCATGCGGATATTTATCTCGTACTTTTAATACTCTGCCTAATGGGTTGTTATCTTTAATAGTAGAAGATTTAAGTTGAGAATTAACTTTTGTACGAATTAAAGTCAGGCTAATAATTCGCTCTAGCGAAAGTAACAATGCTACGGCACCTACAGCTAGGATGATATAGCCCACTAAACCACCTTGTTCTACCTTTTCTTTTAAGCTTGGTGCTTGTACCAATAATGCTAGAATAGACCCACCGGTAGGATCTAATCCGAACCTGACTACCTCACCGTTCGAATTTTCAACATCTGCTACCGTACTTAAAAAACGATCCGCAGGTTGTCTAATTAACTCAGCAACTGTGCCTGTTGTGCCGTTGTATTCTAAGTATTTGCCATCAGCAACTAGCGCAAAAGGACCTACTCGTGTGACTTCTTTTTCAACTTTCTCGCCGTCAGACTCAACCACTCCAGTAGTAAATTTAGTAACCTTGCCAGACTCAGTCATTTCTCGTTGAATTTCAAACCACACGCGCTCTATTTCATCTATGGATGCGAGTTTGGAAGACGAGCCCATTGATTGGGCCATTTGATCGAGAAACTCTGCTCTGCCTGGTATTTGCGCACTAACAACTGAGTTAGTGAATTTGTTTTTTGTGTCACCCGCCACTTGCTGCAATACACCAAAAAGCTCTTTTAACGACCCTAAACGTACATCTAACGCACCGTTTAAATCGCCTAATTTAAATTCATTCTCTTCAAAGTTAGTTTCTAGACGCTCTGATTCACGCAACATCGCATCGCGCTTGGCTCTCGTTTCTCTAAGAATTCGGTCTTGCTCAGCACGCTGAGCAATAAAATCAGCTTCTCTTGCTTGATTTTGTTGTGATTGAGCAAACTTGCCTTGCTCTAATTGTTGTAGCAATGCATCAAGATCTAACGCTTTTTCATTTTCTTCTTGAGCACTCACACCACTTGCAATACCTAACGCGAGGACTAAAAGTGAAGTAGTTCTTAGGGCTTTACTGGCCAAAGATTTTAAAACTTGCATATACTTATTCCCTACTTCTTTAATTAATCTGTTGATGCAACTGGCACCATAATTAAATTAGGTGCTAATTGTTTCTTGGCCATTCTCAAGCCTTTAGTAATCTGAGTTCTATAACTTGAATCCAGCTCTTCCCACTGGCGCGTTTGTTTGTTCCATACGCCTTGGGCACTGCCATCGCGAGTTTGATAAATTAGCGCGGTTCTGCCTATTCGTAAGAAATCAACGTCGCGCTCTTGCCCACTAATGGTGTGCAACCCACTGTAAGCTTCAATGGTGCGTCCGTAATCCATTTCTACCTGATAGGCTTCCATTACACGTCTGAACTTCTCTGAAGGTGCAACGTTTGCTTTATCCATCATGGCTTGTAGGTCAGCTAAACGATCATTTCTTTCTTGCTCCAAGAAAGGCACGTCTAACTCAATAAATTGGCCTAAACCTTCAATCATATTTAACATTAATGGAGTGATTTGACGCTCAATTACACTGACTTCGTCAATTGCGTCATTTAAATCAACCATTTCTTGCTCTTGATTGGCAATCTGCTTGCTCAATTGGCCGTTATAAACCTCTAGACCTTCAATCTCTTTTAAAAGAGTTTTATAGTCTTGAAGCTTAGAGTCAATTTGTTCTGTAATACCATTAATAGTTTGCTGTGTTTGGCGTGCAGATTCATTTATCTCGTCAGCCTTTTTGTTTGCTTCATCAAGATAGTTAGATTCTTGAGCTATTAATTGTGTTGTTATGCCCACGCTACCAAAACAGAAAACTGCTGTAGCGAACAAGGGACGAATAAACTTCATATTGCATTCCTGCTATTGCTTAAACTAATCGGAAAGAGGATAGATATAATCTGTGACAGTTTTATTACAAACCGTCTTTTTTTGTTACACGAAAAATAAGAATAGGATGCTTAACAAACTATCAATATAAGACGATATATAAAAAATTAAATCCGTAAATGTATGCGCCTTAACTACTAAAAGTTTACCTTTAAACATTTCCATGTTTCTTTTCGTTTTAAACCATCTCAAATGATGATTAAATCCTTGTAAATTAGATATATAAATACATTTTTTCATAGCGCATAGAATGTTCTTCTTGGCTCTAATTATGATCTAACCCAACTATTTATCGATATATCAAAGGTACATATTTTTATTATCTTACGTCCTAAACTAAGAGGGTAGAGCACATTTTATGATGACAAAGCGACATATTTATTGGGTTTTTAGTTTTTTAATATTCGGCTCATTTCAATCCTTTGCATCAAACACATCAGGTGTACATGGCCCTAATGTTAATGCGGATGATAGAAGTATGCAGATTCGGTTTGCTTTATCTCCAAGCGACATGCCAACTCAGACCGATGCTTGGGCTTACAGATTGCACTATCAACATGCTTTGAACGATAGATTTCGTGCACGAGTTATCGTTCAAGCGAGAGATAGAGGGGATTTCGAATACGACTATTTTCGAACTGAGCTTTTATATAACTTTAAAAAGCAAGGCGATGGTATTTGGTCAAGTGGTATACGTTTTGACATAAGAACTCGAGAAGGCGATAGGCCAGAAGAATATGCATTAAATTGGACCAATCAATGGTTATTGAACAATGGTCTAAGAGTGCGTGGTGTGGTTATTGCGTCAAGGCAATTTGGTAGTGAACAAGCATTTTCAGGAACTGAAATTTCCACTCGTTCAAGCATGAGCAAACTTATCGACAATGGATTACGAGTTGGTTTAGAGATGTTTAATGAGTATGGTGAAGTGGGCGAATTTGGCTCATTTAATAATCAAAGCCATCAAGTTGGACCTATGCTTGGCGGTTCAATAGGCGATATAAAATACGAGGTTAGATATTTGGTCGGTGTGTCAAATGGCAGTAGAGACAATAATGTTGGACTTAGGTTTGACAAGTCTTTTTAGTGAATTGCTCCGTTACATTGCTTTACTTTGATTATGATTTATCTTAACAATAGTGGGTAAAGATTTTACTGTTTTTTCGCCCAATCAATATGACATTTCTGGTCGTTATTTTGTTAGAGGCATATTAATTCTGGGTACGAATATTAGCGGTAATACATGAAAGTTACAGATACGAACAAAACGTATCCTTGCCATTACTAGAACTATGAAAAAAACCCCCGAACGTTTTTAAAAATTGTCGGGGGATTTTTATTGTTGAAGCCGCTTTTATAAAAGGCAATTAACTATAGAAAATCGTATTTAACAGATAAACTAATCGACCTTCCACGCGTCTCAGAACGCAATGTTTGACCTTCAAACTCTAACACTTTGTCTTCGTCTAATATATTTTGAATCTTAAATGTAACAGTTGTATTAAAGTTAGGATAATACTTATAAACGGTATCCAAAGAATGGAAAGGCTGTTCATAACTGTCATCGAAGCCATCTATACCTGGTATAAGAATTCGTTCGCCAAACACGTTATAAACTAAAGAAGCAGAATGCTCGCCGTTATCAGAGTCATATCCCATTTGTAAATTTGCGACAAATTGAGAATGCCCTGTTAACCGCCTCGTGGTATTAGTAATTGCAGCAGACACACCAGTTAAATCAACGATATTTTGTCTGTCTAGTACAATTTGTGAATCACTCACAGTTAAGTTACCGGAGGTAAATAGGTTGTCCCAAACACCACCACCAAATACTTCTAAACCCTGAAGAAATTCAACTTCTAAACCATATACTTCGCCAGATTCGGCATTGGCAATTCGAATTAACGGTGGGCCATCCTGAGCAGGTGATTGCACTGACTCAATTGGATTTTCTAAGTCTTTATAGAATAAACCAACTGATAAGTTATTACCTGCTTCCCTGTACCATTCCCATCGTAAATCTAAGTTAGTAACCGAGGTGGTTTGCACACCAGGCGTACCAGCTGTAGGCAAATTAGTTAAAGGGTCTAGATAAGTAGCAGAACTCACTTCTCTTAAATCTGGGCGAACAACAGTTTGTCCAACACTTGCTCTAAACTGCATGTCCTGGCTATAAAAATATGTTAAAGCCAATGCTGGATATAAATCGTCTTCTTGGAAGGCTAATTCTTCTAACCCGTTTTCAGTTAAATCAAACTTGTTTGTTCTAGGATCGAAAGGTGCAACAACCTGACGGTAATCTTCCCAACGCACACCACCAGTGAATCGCCATTTATTTTGATAGAAAAAGTCGGCTTCTATATAATAAGCATCTACTTTTTGGCCCGCAACGTAATCATCTCCGCTGATCGTTGTATCACGAATAACAGGATTTCCAGATAATTCTGCGGCCAACAATGCTTCGTTACTTAGAATATCACCGAATCTGCTCCCCACTAATACGCTTGAGTCGGCAAATGCACGCGAGTTCACATCAAAACGGCGATTTTCTGCTGTACGCGCTTTCGTAATAAAGTCAGCACCCATTTTAAATTCCATTTCCCAATTTTCAATGGTAAATGGAACCGTTAGATTATAACCAAAGTTTTCTAAACGATCGTGAAGGTTTTGAAACGAATAACGTCCAGCTGTTGGTGCGTTGGTTAGGCGAATTTCGTTTTGCGCATCAAACACACCATCTAAGTTTTCATCTTCAATAATAAACCTTGATTGGAAATTACCTGGCGCATCTCTTAGAGAACGGCCGAGTGAATATCGCCAATCAAACCCGATGAAGTTGTATTCTGGAAAAGTATGCTGGCCTTTTAACTGATTAGTAAAAAGCTTTCGCTCTTCATATTCGACCACTACATCGCGCACGCGAACGTTCTCACTTAAGCTCAAGTTTTCAGTATTACCGAACTGCTCACGAACTTCGTCGCGCGTATCGTTTAGTACAATTAAACTATAATCAACAGTGTGATTTCTGTTGTAATCTAAGCCCACGGTTAGCAAATTAGAATACTGAACGGTTGTTTCTGTTGCGCGAATATCATCAAAAAAGCGCACTAAATCGATGTTGTCACCAATTCTGTCAGCTTGTTGTAATTCATACTGCTCAGACACTTGGGTAGAATTGTCATATCCTGCAGCCCACAAGAAGCCTACTCTCCAATCATCATTAAAATCGTAGCTATTACCAAACGTAATGTTCATGCTCGCGTCTGGTCCAATACTTTCTTCTATTGGATCATAGTCTCTCTTAACATCAAGTAATAGATCTCTTGCTTCATCAGTAGGTAAATTGTCTAAAAAGTTTTTGTCAGCCCATCTTTGAGCAATAGCAGCTGTAGCCGCTCTGGAACCATCATCTTCACCGCGCCAGTCACTTCCACCACCATTATAGGTAATGCCGTTATCTGAATTTTCAGAGTTATACCCTGTACCTAAGGTTATATTGAAAATTTTCTGCGTAGGTATCGACTTAAGACGAATATCAACATTACCCCCACCAAAAGATGCAGGCATTGATGGTGAATATGATTTCTGTACTGACAAACTTTCAATGATATCCGCTGGGAATAGATCTAAGGGTATAACATTTCGTGTTGGATCAGGACTCGGTACCGCCGAGCTATTTAATGCCGTACTTGAGTATCGCTCACCCAATCCACGGACATATATAAACTTACCATCAACTAGTGTTAAGCCCGTTACCCTTCTTAACGCTGATGCTGCGTCACCATCACCGGTACGAGAAATTTGCTCTGCACCTAGAATATCGGCAACAAAGGCTTGGTTTTTTCGCTCTTCAATAACAGCGGTAGCCGTGCCTTTAAGTCGCGTTCCCTTTGTTACGACTTCTTCAATGGCTTCTTCTTCACTTTGTTGCGCTTGTGCTACTGGTGAAATAGCAGTACTTCCTAGCGAAGCTATCACTAATAAACTTAGCGAAGATAGAGGGAACCGTTTAATTGGTTGATACATGTGTAACCTCGTAAACTACTGTAATCATATGACTTGTTCATAACTTGTCATTACTTACTTGTCTTAACATAAGAGGACGCCTAGCCATAAAACTAAGCGCCCACTCTAGCTATATTGGAATGGGCTATTAATCTAAGCCAACTGTCCAATCAGTAGTCCAGTCATTGTCAGCATCTTTAACCGCACCGATAAAGTCTACTGGTAAGAAATATGAATCAATTGCGGTTACATCAGTAGGCGCAGTTGCATCAATTGTATAAATTCCATTTAGTACTGCACTTTGTCCGCCTTCAGCCAAACTACTACCAGTTTGACCAGTAAACCAAGCTGCTGTATCAAATGCGCTACCTGAGCTATTTTTAACCGCTTCGCTACAAGCAATTACTGAGCTTGCAAACACCATTTGAGGGTCACTAGTACCATTCATATTGTTAAGCAAAGTTACGTCAGCATCATCAGTTAAATCAACTTCAAAACACTCACCCATCGCATCAGGACCAGTGACAACAAAGTTGTATAATTGAGCATTAGTTTGGTCGCGAAGTAGCACACCCTCTGAAGGATCATCACCTGCAAACTCATTACCAATGATTGTCATGTTAGCAACTGTTGGGTTAGAGAAAGGTGTACCTGTACCGCCGTCACCATCGCCTTCAATACCACGGTTTGCATCTGAGTTATCATCAGCATGTTTAACTAAAACAAACTGTAATTTACCTTGGTAACCGTTATCCCAGTCAACTGAGTCATCTTGAATACCTGTTAATACAACGTAACGTGCATTCACCGCTCCACCGAAGAACTCAACACCATCATCAGCGTTCTTATGAACTTGTAAATACTCAACCGTTGTACCAGAACCGACACCACCGAAAGTAATACCATTTAATTCATTGTCAGGTGCAATTTCAAAACCACCGTGCATAACGCGAACATAACGAAGTGTACCTGAGCTCTCTGTGTTATTTGTACCGCCAAATACTGCACCTTCTTGTGCACCTTCAACTTGTAGTGAACAATCACCAGACTCTGGGCACTTAGTTGAATACGCATTACCAAGAATAATCATCCCGCCCCACTGACCGGCAGCACCGTTGGCAAGACCAGCGACTACGCCATTTGCAACGTGTTCACGAGAGGTAAATGTAATTGGATTTGAAGAAGTACCGTCAGCAACAATACTAGAACCACGGCTCACTACTAAATAGTCGTTGCCAGAGGCACCGTAAACCACCACACCTGGGTCAACAGTTAATGTTGCACTGTCAGTATTGTCACCGCCAACAAATACTGCACCAGAAAGTGCGTAGTGGTTACCTTCAGTTAAACGTAAGTTTGATGTAATACGACCTGATATTTCGCAAGTAATGGTAGAACCATCAACTGGTGTAATGGTTGTTGTGCCAGCAGGACAGCCCGAAGTACTCTGTACCACATCAACTGTACCACCACCAAAACCAAATGCCCAACCTTGTCTCCAATCGGTATCGCCTAATGCGCCAACAAAGTTATTTGTATCGAAGAAGGAATCAACATTAGCTGGATTAGTACCAGCGGTACGCAACGGGCTCTCAGATGTTAGGGTACCATCTTGGTTTAAACCTAATTGGTCTCTATTTTCAAACGCTAAAGATACGTTGTCAGCTTGTTGATTAACAAACCAGTCTGCAAGGTCAACATCGCCTTCGCCAAATTTGAAGGGTTCGACACACGAAATATATGAATTAGAAATAGTAAGGTCACCATCACTTAGGTTTCCTTGGACTGTCTCATCATTATCCATTTCTAAACACTCACCTGTACCAGAAGTACCAGAAATAAGCATGTTAACAATGGTTGCACCTGTTTGGTCGCGCAATAGCACACCTTCTGAAGGATCATCACCGGCGAAATCATTTGTTCTTATAGTGATATTAGCAACTGTTGGTTGAGAGAAAGCTAGACCTTCGCCGCCATCACCATCACCTTCAATACCACGGTTTGCATCGCTATTATCACGAGCATGTTCAACATATACATATTGAAGCTTACCGTTGTATCCATTATCCCAATCAACTGAGTCGTCTTGAATGTTTGTTAATACAACATACTTAGCATTAACTGAACCACCGAAAAATTCAATACCGTCATCAGCATTTGCATGCACTTGTATGTGACTAATTTCAGTTCCTGAACCTACACCACCAAATGTAATCCCATTTAATTCATTGTCTGGTGCAACTTCAAAACCTGCATATTTAACAACAAGGTAGTTTAAGTTTCCTGAATTATCTGTAGAGTCAGTGCCACCAAATACTGCACCTTCCTGCACACCTTCAACCTGCAATGCACAGCTTGAATTGTCTAATGGGCATTTAGTAGAGGGCGCATTACCTAAAATTACCATACCGCCCCATTGACCTGCGCCAACCGTATCGCCTAGTACATCGTTAAAAGACGTCATTAAAACTGGGCTTGAGGCTGTTCCATTTACTTCAATTTGTGAATCACGACTTACTACCAAGTAGTCAGCACCGGTACGGCCAAAAATTATTGTACCTTCTTCAATCTCAAGCACAGTACTATCAGCTTTATCGCTTCCAATGAATACTGGGCCTTCAAGTGCCCATACGGTATCGTTTGTTAGTGTTATTTTACCATTAGTTGCATCTGCGTCAGTTAAACGGCCACTTAATGCCCTTACTTCAACTGTTTGACCAAGCGCAACTGAAACTTGGTTCGACAAAAATGTGTTCGTCGTACCAGGTTTTGTATCATCAACGACTGGTGGCGTTGTTGGATCACTGCCAGTATTGTTTGTTGTTGTAGTAACACTGTTATCAATAATATCGCCTTCGGAAATATTGATATCGCCACCACAAGCAGCTAATGAAATTGCAGCTGCTACAGCAGATACTTTGAAAAGTCCGTTGAGTTTCATTCTTGTCTCCAGCTTTTAAAAAATTGTGTGTATTTAAATTGGCTGAAAGAGTACTAGAGGATAGTGACAGAAATGTTACAAAGAATAACTTTCATAAAACTGTAACATAAAAAATATAAGTGATTGTTTTTACTTGCTTTATGATTTTTTTATTGAATGAGATTTAACGGAATGAACGCGTATCGACTGAACGTAGCATCTGTCTCTGGATAGTTTTTGTTCGTTCAGAAATCGCATAATAACCATTTTCTGACACAATAGATTGCCCTTCGTCAGATAACACAAATTTTAAAAAAGTACGCTCTAACGTCCCCAAAGGCTTATCTGGTGGTTTGTTTGCAATAATGTATAGAAATCGTGTGAAGGGGTACTGTTTTTCCCTTAAATTTTCAGGTGTAGGTAAATAAAAATCTGAATTATTTATAGAGATGCCTAGCGCTTTTACATTTGCATTTTTATAACCTAACGCTGCGTATCCAATTCCACCTACGCTAGAAGCTACGCTTTGCACGACAGAGGCAGAACTAGGCATTTCGTTCACGCGTTTTGAGTAGTCGCCATTGCATAAGCCAATTTGTTTAAATAAATCATATGTGCCTGAGGCCGAATTTCTTCCGTATAATTGAATATTTTGGGATTCACCAAATTTTGTCACACCTATATCATTCCAAACCTCAATATCTTTTTCCCCACCACAAAACCTTGTTACTGAGAACAACGAATCTACCTCGCGCAAGGTTAATCCGCGAATAGGATTGTTCCTTTCAACGTAAATAGCAATAGCATCTATTGCGACAATAAAGGTGGTAGGTTCATAGCCATGAACTCGAGTAAAAGCATCAATTTCTTGTGCAGTCAATAACCTAGACATAGGCCCAATGGAAGCGGTACCTTGAGTTAATGCTTGACTCGCTGTTGCAGAACCGCTCGCTTGAATTTGAAATTTAACATGAGGATAGAGCTCTTGAAATCTTTGTGCCCAAATAGCCATTAAACCGGCTAACGTGTCTGAACCTATTGAGGTTATTGTTCCATAAACACCTGGCGTAGAGCGATAATCATAGTCCATTGGCACAACATCATTCAACTTTGATTGATTAATTGCGTTCGTATTTGATTGTCCATTGCCATTAGGTGATAAAGCTGTGAAAAAAATAACGAATATTATGCTACAAAGTCTTTTGCATTTTATGCCTAAAAGAAGCGTTATTAACCGAGTTAACGCAAACGTTTTGGCTAACATAAACTTAGTCATCCACTTCATTTGTAATCAATTCTTCCGGTATTTTAAATGAGAACACGCTACCGTTTCCTACCCCGGACTTAACGTCTAAACTGGTATTATGATGATGTAGAACGTGTTTAACAATTGAAAGGCCTAATCCAGAACCACCGGTTTTGCGTGATCTTGCCTTGTCAACTCTGTAAAAACGCTCAGTCAATCTTCTAATATGCTTATCTTCTATTCCATCACCGTTATCTGTGACTGAAAATTCCGCTACATTTGCAACCCTTTTCCACTCAACCTTTATTTTACCTGCATCTGGCGTGTAGTGAATCGCGTTAAATACTAAATTTGAACAGGCACTACGAAGTTCAGTTTCTACACCATAGATCATCAGTTCTTTATCTATTTGAAAAACTATTTTGTGTTGCTTGTTTTTATTCAACGCATTTGCTTCAAGCTCTACCTGATTAAGCATTTTCGGCATATCAACTACGTTTTCAAAAATTCTATCTGATGAAGACTCTATGCGCGATAATATTAACAAATCTTCAATTAACGTCTGCATGCGTTTTGTTTGTGAGCCCATTTCAGACAGCGCTTTTTTCATGATAGGTGAACTATCATCAGTTGTTGTATCTAACACCTCTAAATAACCATTTATTACCGTTAAAGGCGTTTTTAATTCATGCGATACGTTGGCCACAAAGTCTTTACGCATTTCTTCTAACTGAGACACTCTAGACACATCTCGAATTATCAAAAGTAGTTGGTCTTCACCATATTCCATTACGCGATATTCAAAAATTTTATTAGGATTAGTTGGCGCAGGGATTTCTATTGGATGTTGATAGTCGCCTTCATGCAAAAACTCGATGAACATTGGATGCCGAATTAGGTTATCAATTCGTCGCCCGTTATCATCAGGCCATTTCAGCCCCAGCTCTATTCTTGCATTTTTGTTACACCACATTATTCTGGCTTGCTTATCAATGACTACAATAGCATCGGGCAGCGCCTCTGATCCCTCTCTAAAACGCTTAATTAGCTCGCCAAGATTTTTTCTTTTTGTTCGATTTCGTCTTTGTAGGTAGTACACACCTTCATAAATATGATGCCATATTCCAGACGCTTGTGGTGGTGTCATGGCCCGGCTTTGCCAAAGCCATTTCGTGAGTCGATATAAATGGAAATAGTTAAAACCTACTAATACCACAAATGCAATTAATAACGTAAACAATAGCTGGTCAATAAATAGCCCGAATACCACAACAGTAAGAATATAAATACATATTCTAAGCAGTGTTCTGGACCATGATTGTGGATAATACATTAGCGCTATGTACTTCTAGTCATTAATAACCTAGCTTTTAACTGAGAACCGATAACCTGATCCTCGAACCGTTTGTATCATTGTATCATGGCCATTAGCAGAAATAGCCTTTCGTAAACGCCTAATGTGCACATCTACCGTTCTGTCTTCAACATATACATTAGTGCCCCATACGTTATCTAACAACTGTTCTCGGCTGTACACACGCTCAGGATGAGTCATGAAAAAGTGTAATAATTTAAACTCGGTAGGACCCATATCGATAGGCTCTTCATTACTGGTGACTCGATGGGAAACAGGTTCAAGTACTAATCCACTGAATTCAATTGGCTCTTCTTTTGAAGTGGGCGTTACACGGCGCATAACTGCTTTAATACGCGCTACCAACTCTTTCGGTGAAAACGGTTTAGTGACGTAGTCGTCAGCTCCCGCCTCTAGCCCTCTAATTTTGTCATCTTCTTCACTTCTTGCGGTTAACATAATAACCGGGATTTCTTTTGCAAATTCATGTTGTTTTAGCTTTTTAGCCAATTGCACACCACTGCCGCCCGGTAACATCCAGTCTAGTAAAATCAGGTCTGGATAAGGCTCTTTTATTTTTTCTAAGCCTACATCATAATCTTCTGCTTCAACCACATTGAATCCAGATTGTTCTAAAACGAAACTTAACATATCTCTAATCGGCGCTTCGTCTTCAACTAATAAGATAGTACGTGACATTTTCTTTTTTACTCGTGACATAAATTTTGACCGTATTATTAGAGCGATGTGTGACAGTTTTATGAAACATATAACAAAATATGTCAAGTAATGAATTATTTATGACAATTGTATGAATTGAGCTTTGCTTAAATGTTTTGCCGTTGCTATGCTCTTTCGCCCCATTTTTCAAATTTTAAAATTAATCAAAAAGCGAATATTATGTGGTTCAAAAACCTTAAGTTATACCGATTTACCAGTGAATTCAAAATCGATGATGAAACATTACAAACCATGTTAGAGTCTATGACTTTTCATCCATGCTCATCACAAGAAACCGCTAGTATGGGTTTCGTTAGCCCTATTCCCAAAGCGGAAAACCTTTATCACAAGGCGAACTTAGATTATTTGTTTTGTTTGAAACGCGAACAAAAACTGTTACCAGCAAGCGTAGTGAATTCAGAACTGTCCTTAAAAATAGGTGAAATAGAATTAGATACCGGTAGCCCTGTTCCTAAAAAAGCACAAAAAGATCTAAAAGAAGAGATTACACAACGACTCTTGCCCCGGGCATTTAGCAAGTTTGGGCATACACAAGGCTTTATATCGATTGATCAACAAATATTAATTGTGGATGCGTCGTCTGATTCTAGTGCAGAAGTATTTCTTGCTTGCTTGCGAAAAGCATTAGGTAGCTTACCTGTTGTTCCTTTAGCTAAATCTCAGCAACAACAAGTACTAACAAATTGGGTAGTCGATAAAACACCTGCACCTTTTGAATTAATGGACGAAGCTGAGTTTCAGTCTAGCGCTGAAGATGGCGGAATTATTAGATGTAAGAAGCAAGAATTAAATGCAGATGAAGTTTTATCTCATATTGAAGCGGGTAAATTGGTTCACAAATTAGCAGTAAACTATGATGAAAAACTGACTTGTATTATTGAAGATGACTTGTCTATTAAACGTTTAAAATTTACTGACATTGTAAAAGAACAAACCGAAGATATTCCAAAAGAAGAGGTTGCAGCAAAAATAGATGCTGACTTTGTTTTATTTGCTAATGAAACAAAAACCTTAGTTAAAGCACTTCAAGATGTATTTGAGTTATCTGAGTAAAGTGTATTTCGCTTGACGTTATTAACCTTTGTTAAGCGCTAAATTAAGGCCTGTTGAGCATTTGCACAAGTGTAATAATTAACGGGCCCTTATAAAACCTGCAAAAAATGACTTTTGGCATATGTTGAGTGAGATGGCTAAACTGCTATTCTTAACTTAAGAATTGAAAAGCAGGTAATATAGTAAGATGCCAAAAATACAAATAACGTTGCAACAATGGTCGGCTATTGTAACTTGGGCGATTGTGTCAGGTTTCAGCTTGTACATTGTGTATGTGTCAGACAAATTTGATACATTTCATATCGTAGTAAGTACATTGCTATGTTGCTTATTTATTATCTTATGGCTTGTGCTGACGAGCGACGATATTTTTACGCATACTCAAAAAACTAGATTTATTCTCTTAGCTGCACTTTTTATCAATATTATTGGTATTTACTTTTTTATTCCTGTCGCCTTTGTCGCCATCTTTATGGTTATATTTAGTTCTTGTTTGCTTTATTTTGTGAGTTTTAAAACCGCATTAATATTATCACCCTTTCTTGCCATCCCGCTTATCCTAATATACACATTTCATTGGGGTTACACCGACATGATCATGACCGGTTTTCTATTTTGGACATTTAACTTGTTCGGTTTAGTTATGGTACATACCAGTGTAAAAGAAAGGGAAGCTAGATTAGAAGCTGAACTTGCCTCACGGCAACTAAAAGCCACACAAGGCTTACTCAATGAAGCGGTTAAACAGGGTGAGAGAGTCAGAATCGCGCGAAATATCCATGACTTATTAGGCCATCACCTCACAGCACTTACTATCAATTTGCAAGTAGCAGCGCGCAAATCAAACGGTGAATCTAAAGAGAGTATTGAACAGTGCCATCAGCTAGCAAAACTACTACTTAGTGATGTACGAGAAGCGGTAAGTGACATAAGAGATAAAAGTAAGATAGATTTACAAACAAGTATTCAGGATATGCTTATAAACCTTCCACATTTGAATGTGGAAATGAAGCTTGAACCACATCTTAAAATAGATGATATTCAGGTTGCTGATGCAATTATTAAAAGCATTCAAGAAACAATTACTAATACTATAAAGCATGCGAAGGGAGATACTATCAATATTAATATTAGCTCGGCTAATCAAAATAGCAATCAATCCAGCCAATTAAATATTGAGATTAGCAGTAACGGAAAACTGCCTGAAAAGGTCATAATAGGCAATGGATTAACAGGTATTAAAGAACGTTTCTTGGCATTAGGTGGAAGCGCCAGTTTTACAATTAAAAATACTCTCTTTTATACACATCTAACCGTACCGGTAGCAGAAAATGATTAACGTAATTTTAGTAGATGATCAAACACTTGTGAGGCAAGGAATTAAAAGTCTTTTGTCATTATCTGACCAAGTTAACGTTATTGCAGAAGCAGAAAATGGTGAATTAGCCGTTGACCTGATTAAAAGTAGATTAAATGAAGTTGATGTTGTGCTTATGGACATACGAATGCCTAAAATGACAGGTATTCAAGCACTAGCAGAGTTAAAGCAAAAAGAAATAAATATACCTGTAATTATGCTCACAACCTTTGATGATCATGAGTCGGTAATGCAAGCAATTAAAACCGGTGCCAAAGGGTATTTATTAAAAGATGTATCACTTGAAACTTTAGTAGACAGTATTCAAACAGTAAAAAGTGGTGAAACACTCATTCAACCAGCTATCACTGAAAGACTCATTCAAGGCCTTCAAGGACAAAAAGGCGAGTTTGAAGCTGCCGAATTACCAGAGCCACTAAGCAAAAGAGAAACTGAAATTCTGCGATTAATGGCAGCAGGATGCTCTAACAAAGAAATAGCCGATAGCTTGTTTAAATCAGAAGGGACAATTAAAAATCAAGTGTCTAGCATACTTGGTAAGCTGGGTGTTAGAGACCGAACTAGAGCAGTGCTAAAAGCCATAGAAGCTGGCATGATATAACGTCTTTTGTAAAAGTATGAGTTGGCCGTGTAAGCCGGGTTCTGTAGCTTTCAAAAAAAGCTGACAATCATTCGTCTAGGCTATCAATCGCTCAATAGCTCAAGCAACCTACCCGTTCTCAACGCGGGTCGCGCCGTATGAGAACCTATTTGGTCTTGCTCCGAGTGGAGTTTACCTCGCCATGAACTGTTACCAGACATGCGGTGCGCTCTTACCGCACCCTTTCACCCTTACCCCGTTTTTCAACGTGGCGGTCTTCTCTCTGCTGCACTTGTCGTCGGCTCACGCCGCCCAGAAGTTATCTGGCACCCTACCCTATGGAGCCCGGACTTTCCTCCCCTTAATAACAAAGTCATTAAGCAGCGATTGTCTGGCCAACTCACGGCAGGAGTATAATCTATTCTAGCTATAGTATGAACATTAATTACTAAACATTTGCGTTATGATAGATATTTTGTACATCATCACAATCATTTAGCATGTCCATAAACTTTTCAAACATTGGCATATCGTCATCATTGATGTCTTTGGTATCTTGAGGAACCCAGCTAATTTCTTCTATATCAAACTCAATTTCCTGAAAGCTTTCTATTAGCGCTGTTTTTGCTTTGAAAAACTCAGTATGAGGAACAAATACTGTAATTTGGTCGTCATCAAGTTCTACATCATTTACATCCACGTCTGCTTCTAAAAGGGCTTCAAACACTTCTTCATCATCATTGCCTTTAAAAGTGAAAATAGCCAAATGATCAAACATAAAAGCAGCGGAGTTTTGTGCGCCTAGTTTACTGTCTGTTTTAGTAAAACAGTTACGTACATCAGTAATAGTACGGTTTACATTATCAGTTAAGCAATCAACTATAACCATGCAACCACCTGGGCCAAATCCTTCATATCGAGCAGGAGCAAAATCTTCGCCTGCTCCACCTGCTGCTTTGTCAATTGCTTTGTCAATTACATGGGCGGGTACTTGGTCTTTTTTGGCTTTTTCAATTAACCTGCGTAATGACAAATTTGCATCTGGGTCGGTACCACCGTTCTTGGCAATAACATAAATTTCTTTTCCATACTTCGAATACACTTTTGTTTTCGCAGCGGCTGTTTTAGCCATGGAAACTTTTCTTACTTCAAACTTTCTTCCCATAAAATTCTCTTTATCACTATTTAATTAGTATTTTTTGTATGCGTATAATAATAACATTTAATCCATAACTGTTAATACAAAAACCAATAAACATATGGTTTGCACAGCATAAATTGCCTTTTTTAGTATATTATTTAGTGTTATCGCTTAGCGATATTAGAAACATTTAAACTTTATTGTATGCTTTAGCGGCAAAATCCAACTGCCCTAGATATTCAGGTAACTCGAACAAACAACAAGGGATAACCTCAATTTGAGAGATTACACCCAATGATTTCTATAAGTAAATTAAGATAAATGTGGTAAAGACAAATATTCTCTAGACTGCATTTCTTGTAATCGGCTTAAGCAGCGTTGAAATTCAAAATTTAACCGCCCTTTTGTATATAACTCTTCCGCCGGCACATCAGCAGAAATGATTAATTTTACTTTTCTTTCGTAAAATTCATCAATCATCGCAATAAATCGTCTCGCTATATCATCTTTACTCTCATCCATTTGTGTCACATTTGCAAGCAACACGGTTTGAAACTCTTTACTCAATTCAATGTAATCTGTTTGCGAGCGGGGCCCATCACACAAATCAAGAAATTCAAACATAATGACTGATTCTGCTTTTTTCATCGCGGGAATTTCGCGTCCTTCAATTTCAACCATTGTGTCTTCGTCATGATGTTCAGCGACTAATTGTTGAAAATAGGTATCTAAATTTTTCTGAGCTTGTTTATCAAGTGGAAAATGATAAATTTCAGCTTGCTCTAAAGTACGCATTCTATAATCGTTACCACTATCTACATTGACCACTCGAGTATGTTGATTAATTAAATCGATAGCGGGTAAAAACCTTGCTCGTTGCAATCCATTTTTATATAAGCCTTTTGGTTCAATATTGGAAGTAGCCACCAATACAATGCCTTCTTTGAATAAGGCTTGTATCAAAGTACCAAGAATCATCGCATCAGTAATATCTGATACAAAAAATTCGTCAAAACAAATTATTTTTGTTTCACTGGCTATTTTTTTTGCGATTATTTGTAACGGGTCTTGTTGGTTATTTAGCTGTTTGAGCTCATTATGAACGCGATGCATGAAACGATGGAAATGCACTCGCATTTTATTATTAAACGGCAAACATTCGTAAAATGTATCAACCAAATACGTTTTGCCGCGACCTACGCCTCCCCAAAAATAGATCCCTTGGATAGAAGGTTGAGTTATTTTCTTACCAAACTTTGATTTAAGTGTAACTCGCCAAGTCCGCTTTTTCTTTGGTTGGGTTAATTCGTCATATAACCGCTGAAGTTCTTTTACTGCATTCTCTTGGGCAGGATCGTACTGAAAGTCTATTAACGATAAATCTTCTTGGTATTTTTCCCAAGGTGTCATTGATAATCCTTTTTAACGAAAGCTAGGTTAAAATGAAAATTATACAAGGCTATAAGAAATATTGCTTTATTAATTAAGCGTATGCCTTTAAAACTTGCGCTAATACCAATAATAACGTAAATACTACTTGCAACTAGTGAGACTATAGTAAAAGATCATAAGCATACAAATATACACATGGAGACAGCATGGACTTGATTACCTTAATATTGGGTGTTTTATTGGGCTTGGTTATAGGTGCAACAATAAGCGCACTATGGATGAACAAACTACTCAAAAATAAAGCCTCTAATGCTAAAAATACTGAATCCGAGCTTAAGGCATTACTTGCTGAGCAAGCAAAAAATCATGTTCATAGAAGCCGCTCTGGTCTTGAACAAATTCGTCGCGAAATAACTCACCTTTTAGATGACGTAGATAATTACGAAAAAGGACTCAGTGTGCCAAGTAATGATGACAACAGTAATACATTTTTTGGTGAACATGCAACGGTGTTTTTACGTAATACTGAATTAGAAAAAAGTAAAAAAGAAGAAATAGTTAATACTGACAACCAACCTAAAGACTTTGCTAATAGTGGTTCAGGTGTGTTTGTAGGTTCAAGCATAAGTGAACAAGCTGAAAAAATAGAAAAATCTAATAATTAGCTTGTGATATGAACCAATGCCCCTAAGTATAGGTCTGTATAAGGTACTATTATTTAGGAGTATTTAATTCAATGAAGCAAATGATTCAAAAAGCAACACTAGGGGTTGCTTCCGCTATATTTTTTGTTGCATTGTCTGCGACAGCCTCAGCAGGCATTCCATTTTTCTCAAAAAATGAGGTTCCTTCTCTTGCACCGATGCTGGAAGAAACCACTCCCGCAGTAGTGAGTATTGCGGTTAAAGGAACGCAAACGTCAAGGCAAGAAGTGCCGGAGATGTTTCGATATTTCTTTGGTGCCCCTAATGAGCAAGTACAAGAGCGGCCTTTTAGAGGATTAGGGTCAGGCGTTATCATAGATGCGAAGAACGGCTATGTGGTCACAAACAATCATGTTGTTGACAACGCAGATGAAATTCTTGTCAAACTAACTGACGGACGAGAACTAGTGGCAGAAAAGCTGGGCGCAGATGCGCAAAGTGATATAGCCTTATTAAAAATAGATAATGAAGACTTAGTTGATTTAAAGTTGGCGAATTCTGATGAATTACGAGTTGGTGATTTCGTCGTTGCGATTGGCAATCCATTTGGACTAAATCAGACCGTTACTTCTGGTATTGTCAGCGCCTTAGGCCGTTCTGGTCTTAACATAGGCGGATACGAGGACTTCATCCAAACTGATGCCGCTATTAACAGAGGCAACTCTGGTGGAGCGCTGGTAAGTCTTGAAGGCGAATTAGTGGGTATCAATACAGCAATTTACGGTCCTAATGGTGGTAACGTAGGCATTGGCTTTGCTATTCCGAGCAATATGATGAAAAGCTTAGTCGACCAAATTATTGAATTTGGTGAAGTAAGGCGTGGTTTATTGGGTATTTTAGGTGGAGATGTTGATGAAGCCTTAGCAGAAGCATTCAACTCGGAAGTTAACATTGGTGCGTTTGTTAATGAAGTTGCCCCTGATACTGCGGCAGAAAAAGCAGGTCTGCAACCTGGCGATATCATCACAAAAATGAATGGTAACGAATTATCAGGTTTTGCAGAACTTAGAGCTAAAATAGCCAGTGCGGGAGCAGGTGCTAAAATTGCTTTAACTGTTATTCGCGGTGGAGAGGTCAAAATAATCGACGTGACTTTAGATGCTGCAGGTCCAACTCAAGCTGAAGCTAAAGATATTCACCCAGCTCTTGAAGGTGCTGAATTTAGTAATGGTCAAGATAGTAGTGGCGAAAATGCGGTGATAGTAGATAGCGTTGAAGCTCGCTCTCCTGCTGCTCGAATAGGTTTGAGAGAAGGCGATATCATTTTAGGTGTTAACCGCAGACGAATTGAAAATATAGAAGAATTGACAGATAGAGTGAACGACAACAAAGACGTGATTGCGTTAAACGTTCAACGTGGCAACACAAACCTGTTTATAGTGATACGTTAAACCCAAAAGGGGCATTATCGCCCCTTTTTTATTGATGTAAATTCTTTAATGAAATATAACTAGTTAGGTATGGGTTAAACTATGTTTAATCAGCTGTTTTTGCTATCATTTACAAAAACATATTCAATATTTTAGGATAACTCGGTAGATGTCTGTTATTACGCGATTCATTATAGCACTGTTAAAACCGATTATTTTAGGTGTTGTGGTTGCCTGCATGTTACTGCTGTTTTTTCCCGAATTCAGGCAAGGTGCTGGATTAAATATCAACTGGTTTGATCACACGCCAACCATCCCCAAGAGAGTTAGTTACTACGATGCATTAGCTACCAGTGCGCCTGCGGTTGTTAATATCTATAGTGTAAGTCTTGATAACTCCAATAGATTATTCAGAAGCCGACCAATTGAAAGAACAAATTTAGGCTCAGGTGTTATCATGCGAGATGAAGGCTATTTACTCACTTGCTATCACGTCATAAGAAATGCAGACAGCATTTATGTTGCAATCCAAGATAGTCGCTTTATTCCCGCTCAACTTGTGGGTTTTGATGAAGTTACCGATTTAGCTGTGCTAAGAATTTACGAAGATAATTTACAAGTCATTCCACAAATTGAAGAGCCTGACTTACGTGTGGGCGATATGGTTATGGCAATAGGTAACCCATTAGATTTAGGTCAAACTATTACCGCTGGCATAGTCAGTAGAGTAGGTAGTAATGGGTTAGCAAACTATTTTGATTTTATTCAAACGGATGCAGTACTAAACCCCGGAAACTCTGGTGGTGCGCTCGTAGATTCAAACGGATATTTAGTGGGCATAACCAACGCCAACTTTAAGACATTAGATAACCGCAGACGTGTGCAAGACGTAAATGGAGTGAATTTTGCGGTGCCCTATCCTTTAGCGCGACGCGTGATGGATGAAATAATTGAAAATGGTACGGTTCGTCGCGGGCAACTTGGATTTAGCGGAAAAGGGTATGACAATAGAGGAATATTGGTCAATAGCGTAGCAACCAACGGACCTGCGCACATAGCAGGCTTAAAAGTGAATGATTTACTGCTTTCCGTTGCGGGACAAGAAGTTAGGGACGTATCTAAAACACTTGATCTTATTGCTGAAACGCAACCAGGCACCAAAATAGAATTAATCGTGAACAGAGCCGATGAGATAATAACCATAACCGTAACCGTTGGTGAACTCGATTTGCAAATGATTGCTAGAAGCTAATCGAGAATACAACGTCCATACTGACTAGTTACTCACTAATACGTTCTATATTAGCACCCAAAGCACCCAACTTATCTTCTATCGCTTCATAGCCTCTGTCTAAATGATATATTCTATCAACTATAGTCTCGCCGTCAGCCACGAGGCCGGCTATCACTAGGCTGGCAGATGCGCGCAGATCAGTTGCCATTACTTGTGCACCTTTTAACGATGAGCTGCCTTGAGTAAGCGCATTATTGCCTTCAAGCTCAATTTTAGCTCCCATTCTATGCAGTTCAGGAACATGCATAAAGCGATTTTCAAAAATCGTTTCAGTAATTACGCCGCTACCTTTTGCAACCGCATTTAATGTCACAAACTGCGCTTGCATATCAGTGGGAAAACCAGGGTGAGGCATCGTTTTTAGACTAACAGCTTTAGGTGCCTGCCCTTGCATATCCAAACTAATCCAGTCTTCACCAGTTTCAATTTTGGCGCCTGCTTGTTCTAATTTACTGATTACAGCGTCTAAGGTATCAGGCGCTGCGTTTAAACACTTGATACTGCCTTTGCTTACCGCTGCAGCAACAAGAAATGTCCCTGTTTCTATTCTGTCGGGCAAAATGTTGTAATGGCATCCGTTGAGTTTTTCAACACCTGTAATTACTATTTTATCCGTACCAGCGCCTTCAACTTTTCCGCCCATCGCATTTATACAATTTGCAAGATCAACTATTTCTGGCTCTCGCGCAGCATTTTCCAATATGGTTTCGCCTTCAGCGAGCGATGCAGCCATTATTAGATTTTCAGTCGCACCAACTGAAACAACATCCATGAAGATACGTGCCCCCTGCAAACGACCATTCACTGACGCACGCACATACCCTTCTTCAACATGAACAATTGCTCCCATCTTTTCTAAGCCAGATAAGTGCAAATTAACCGGTCTAGCACCAATTGCACAGCCACCAGGAAGAGAGACATTAGCTTTTCCGTACTTTGCAAGTAAAGGGCCTAATACTAAAATAGACGCCCTCATTGTTCTTACAAGTTCATAAGATGCGCGCACATTGTTTAAAGAACTCGCATCAATCTCAACAGAGTTTGCAGAAATTTGATTAATTTGTGCACCAAAGTCTTTTAACAATAATAGCGTAGTGTTGATATCACGTAGTTTTGGAACGTTACTAAACGTACAGGTACTACTTGCTAGCAAACTTGATATTAATACAGGCAAAGCCGCATTTTTTGCACCTGATATGGTGACGTTACCTTTTAAAGGCGGGCTTTTATTTATCCGCAATTTATCCAATTGTATTTCCTACTAATATATTTGCTAACGCTTGATATTCAATTTGACACATACTTTTACATGGAGCAATAAGCATTGTGCAAATGCGATTGCATGATAACAAGTTATGTTTTTACACACTACTAAAAAGCACAATGAATGAGTTTTTATTTAGATAGAGTTAACGAGGAAAGTTCACTAGTTAAAAAGTTTTTCTCTTTGCCACTGCTGTATTGAAAATGTTTTTATTGAAACTGCGTGAATTGTTCCATCAGAAATAAGGCCTGATAAGGGTTGATATACTGTTTGTTGCCTTTTTACTCTGCTCATAGATTCGAATGAATCATCAATAGCAATAACTTGAAAGTGAGTACCTTCGCTTTTCACTTTTACTTCAGCAATTTGTAACGTCTCTTTTAGTAATTGTGCAATTTCTTCGTTTGTCATTTAATATCCAATTTTAAAAAAGGTTATTCATACTAAGCTTCTTTAAAACTTAGGTAAATTTAGTTAATAGACTTTTCGCATTGCTTAACGCTGCTAGGTTAAGAAGTTGAGCGGGCATATTTTCCAATCTAAATGTAATGTTATTTTTTACTAAAACAGCCACTAAATTTAGCAACCACGCCAAGCCAGCCGTATCTATACGCTCTACGCTTGCTAAATCGATCGTAATTAATGTAGAGGTTAGGATGTTAGATTGTTGATTGCTCGTTAACGCCTGCCAATAATCAGTTGTTAAGGTGTTTTGTAATAAATCGCCTCTAACGACTATTATGTATTTTCCATCTCCAGCACTCTTGTCGGCTTCTAGGCTAGTGTTTTCATTAGCCATTGATTTCGCTCTGATTGTTTTTTATTGATGCATTAGATTCAGTATTATTTTGCAACACTATTGGCTTTCTAATACTTTCACGCATATTTTCAATCACTTTTTGTATTCCTTCCTTTCGGAGAATACTTTCAAATTCAGATTGCTTGCTCGATAGCATGCTAATCCCCTCGGCAACCATATCGTAAGCTTGCCAAGTACCTGAGCGGCTATCTTTACGCACTTTGAAAGCCACTTTAATATCTGGACGTGCATCATCTTTTATCACTGCTCGAATAGTTGCATGCGTCTCATTGGCATAGTTTGATGCAGGTTCAAACTCAACGGTTTGGTCATCATAATATCCCATAGCAACCGCATAACTGGTTATTAAATATTGTCTAAATACAGATACAAACTCTAATAGCTCTTTTTTATCAACTGAACGAGCATATTTTCCAAGTACTTTAAAGGCAGAAAAACGATAATCGATATAAGGCATCAATTCTTCGTCCATTATTGTTCGTAGTATTTCAGGATCAGACTGAATATTCTTTTGTTCTTGCTTAATTCTAGCAAAGGCTCTTGATGCAGCCTGCTCAATCATTACATAGGGATCATCTTGAGCTATTTTCTCACTAGCTAAGGTAGCGGTAACTAGAGACTGCGATGAAAGCTGTTGTGCATTAGCTAAATTAGTTGAAAATAGACCAGTTATCAATATGATAGAAACTGGTAACTTTGTAATTTGTTTCGATAAAATATTCAATTATTCGCTTCCTTGGTTAAATAAAAATTGACCAATTAAATCTTCTAATACTAACGCTGATTTAGTATCAAATATTTCTTCACCTTCAGTAAGATATGGGCACTGGCGTAAGTCTGCGGATTCACACACCTTATCCTCTTCAATACTGACTAAATCTTCTGGAAAAATAAAACCTGGCTGTAAACCAATAAATTGTTCACCTAATAAACCTGAGGTCAATATAGATAGGCTGCTTGTGTCTGGGAATGTGTTTTTATATTCAGAAGATATTTGCAGTTCAACAACCGGAATTAAATCTGCTCCATCTAAATATATTCTTTCAACTCTACCAACAACTACGCCACCTACTTTGACAGATGAACGAGCTTTCAAGCCACCAATGTTATCGAATCTAGCATTTAACTTGTACGTCTCACCACTTCCAGCCATGCCTTGATTCGCCACTTTTAAAGCAAGTAATAAGGTAGCTGCAATTGCTAACGCTACAAAAAAACCAACTAAAATTTCTGCTTTTCTACTTGTCATTGAAAGTCCTAACTAATACCGAACATTAAGGCGGTTAAAATAAAATCGAGTCCTAAAATTAATAAAGAAGAGTACACTACTGTTTGAGTTGTTGCTTGACTAATACCTTCAGATGTTGGTACGCAAGAATAACCTTTATACAATGCTATCCAAACAACAACCAAAGCGAAAACAATACTTTTAATTATCCCATTTACAACATCTTTGTCCCATTCAACGGTTGATTGCATAATTGACCAGTAACTTCCTGAATCAACTCCTAGCCAATCAACACCAACAAGGTGCCCGCCTAATATACCAATGGCAGAAAAGATGATGGCAAGCATAGGCATACTAATTACACCCGCCCAAAAGCGCGGAGCAATCACTCTTCGCAGGGGATCAACGGCCATCATTTCAAGGCTACTAAGCTGTTCAGTTGCTTTCATCAAACCAATTTCAGCGGTAAGAGCAGAACCAGCTCTACCTGCAAACAAAAGTGCGGTGACCACCGGCCCTAATTCTCGCAGTAATGACAACGCTACCATAGGGCCTAGGCTTCCTTCGGCACCATAATTTACAAGTATAGTATAGCCTTGTAGCGCCATCACCATACCAATAAACAATCCTGAGACCATAATAATTAGAAGAGACTGAACGCCTACCACATAAATTTGATGAATGGTTAATCCAATATTTTTTACTTTTGGAAAAGCGAATAGCGCACCAAACAACATAAGAGAAGCTTGTCCTATTGCAACAACTTTTTCTATTGTTGTTCGACCTATTGAAGCAAAATAGTTAGCTAGTTGAGTCATCAATTTACCGCCAACAAGTCATCTTGCAGGCTTTCTGCATTGTAATGAAACGGCACTGGGCCATCTGCGTCACCATTTAAAAACTGCCGCACCAAAGGAGAGTCAGAATTTTTAATTTCTTCGGGTGTACCTGCCCCAATAATTGTTTTATTTGCCATAATATAAGCATAATCTGCAATTTCTAATACTTCTGACACATCGTGTGTTACTACAATAGAGGTTAAGTCTAACGCTTTATTTAGGGTTTTGATTAGCTCAACCAAGACCCCCATTGATATAGGATCTTGCCCTGCAAAAGGTTCATCATACATGATTAGGTCAGGATCTAAGGCGATTGCCCTTGCCAAAGCAGCCCGTCTTGCCATTCCGCCCGATAATTCGCTAGGCATCAACCCAAGCGCACCGCGAAGCCCTACCGCTTCTAGTTTTAATTTAACAATTGTAGAGATGATAGATTCATCTAATTTTGTATGTTCTCTTAATGGAAAAGCAACGTTATCAAAAACACTCATATTGGTAAATAATGCTCCGCTTTGAAAGAGCATGCTCATTTTTCTGCGCATTTCATACAAACGTGAGCGAGAAACTTTATGAACATTTTCACCTTGAAATATAACGTCACCTGAATTTGGTACTAATTGCCCACCTATAATTTTAAGTAAGGTTGTTTTACCAATTCCACTTGGCCCCATAATTGCCGTAATCCCGCCTTTAGCGACAGACAACGAAATATTTTCATAAATAGTTCGTTCACCTCTAGTAAAGTGCATATTAGTTATTTCAACTACTTTGGTCATTTGCTTTAGACGGCCTATTGTTACAATGTTGTTCTTTTACCCTGATACATGACAAGGTGATCATTAAATAAATTTCAATATTTATTCGTCGCTTCGAAAGCGATTGCATTCAAAGGTACTACGAAGCGACAACACAATTATAACTCATGAATAAAATTTAAGAGTTTATTTTCACCATAAGAGTAAAAAATAACCGTTTCAGTTCAATAAAAGTACGAACATTAACTAATTGCAATTAATCGTAATGCTTTCGCGCTGTTAATATGGTCTTATTATAGCTTTTTTCAAGTTGTACGATTGTAAATAAACGTAACAAATAATTTATCCTGTTACAGAATTAGCTCCTAAGAATACTGAGAACTGATAATTGAAGGTGTAATGTTAAAATAGAGTCAGTAGTTGATATGTTTAATTAACGCAAAGAAAATGAGCAAATTCAGTTATTTTAAAGAATATTGATGCTGTCTTATTCGAAATAAAATAGATTCCTAACCTACAATCTAATTAATTTTTAAAATAGTGTGATTTTCGTCTTTTAAATCGCTACAATTCAAACAATAAATAGACTTCAAAACAAGTAGATAGATTACGTGATAATCAATATTGTAATTTTTGTTATAGGGCTAATGGTGCTTAGTTGGAGTGCTGACAGGTTCGTCTACGGGGCCTCTGCCTTAGCCAAAAACATTGGCGTAACACCAATGATGATTGGCTTAACAATAGTAGCAATGGGTTCTTCTGCTCCCGAAATTGTTGTTGCTGCCACCGCTGCGTTTAACGGCAGTACAGATACTGCTGTAGGAAATTCATTAGGTTCAAATATTACCAACATAGCATTGGTATTGGGCATTACTGCCATTATTAAGCCGTTAATTGTATCTTCAACCACATTGAAACGTGAACTCCCCTTAATGTTAATAATCACCCTTATTGGTGTGTATTTTCTTGCTGATAGTGAATTAAGCTTTATTGAAGGTGTCGTGCTAATTACTTTATTCGTATTGGTTATTGCGGGGATGTCAGTCTTGTCTTTTGTTGTTGATAAAAATGATCCACTTATAGCTGAAACTGATTCTGAAGTGCCGAGCAATGTGGCAAATGGTACGGCCGTTTTCTGGGTTATACTAGGCCTAATTTTACTTCCGCTTAGCGCCCATTTTTTAGTTGAATCAGCTGTCTTTATTGCTAGACATTATGGAATAAGCGATCTTGTAATTGGATTAACTATTATAGCGATTGGTACAAGCTTACCCGAGTTAGCTGCAAGTGTAGCAGGAGTGATGAAAGGCGAAGATGACCTTGCACTTGGAAATATTATTGGATCTAATATATTTAATTTGCTAGCTGTTCTTGCTATGCCTGGCTTAATTTCCCCGGGCATGATTGACGGAAATGCTGCATCAAGAGACTCATTAGTCATGCTTGGCTTATCTATTTTACTATTTGTATTTTGTTTTAACCTTAAAGGTACAAGAAGAATAAACAGATTTGAAGCGGCAATTTTCCTAGTCATTTTCGTTGGATATCAATATATTTTATTTACTTAATATAAAATATATTTTCTGATGTTTATTCAAGTTCAACAATCAAAATTGAGGGTATCATGAGTTTTTTAACCTCTGCGCAGCGCACTTTCGATAATCAAATTGATGCGCTTAAAAATTTATCTCGCAGTTTAGATCAACATTTTACTCAAGCTTGCGAATTATTGCTTAATTGCAGAGGTAAGGTCGTTGTATCAGGTATGGGTAAATCTGGCCATATAGGTAACAAAATTGCAGCTACCTTGGCAAGCACAGGCACACCCTCATTTTTTATGCACCCAGGTGAAGCCAATCATGGTGATTTTGGTATGTTAGGTACCGGCGACATTGTAATCGCTATATCTAATAGTGGAGAAACATCAGAGCTTGTAGGTTTATTGCCATCAATCAAACGTATTCAAGTTCCAATCATTTCTATAACAAATAAACAAGACAGTAGTTTATCAAAATTTGCTGACGTTAATTTGTTTTTGAATGTAAAACAAGAAGCTTGCTCATTAGGTCTTGCCCCTACTACAAGCACGACGGCTACTCTCGTTTTAGGAGATGCGCTGGCAATTGCGTTACTTGAAGCAAAAGGCTTTACTGCGCAAGATTTTGCTTTCTCTCATCCAGGAGGTGCGTTAGGAAAAAGGTTATTGTTAACCGTAGCGGATATTATGCAAGACGAAGATAAGGTACCGATTGTATCTTTGGAAGCAAATGTGAAACATGCCCTTTTAGAAATAACATCTAAGGGGCTTGGGGTAACAGGTATTGTTAATGCTCACAATAAATTAGTTGGTATATTTAGTGACGGAGATCTAAGAAGAGCACTGGATAAACGCATCGATCTGCACCAAACAGCTATTTCGGATATTATGACCAAGGGAGGCATTAGTACTAGCCCTAACTCTCTTGCTATCGATGCATTAAATTTAATGCAAAGTAAAAAAATTACCGCCCTATTTGTTGTAGATGAAAATGACGAACCTATTGGTGCGCTTAATATGTATATGTTACTAAAAGCTGGTGTTGTTTAAGTGGAGTGGAAACATGATAAGCACTTTATATAAAGACGTTTCTGAAGATTTGTTTGAAAGATGTAAAAACATTAAATTAATAGCATTTGATGTAGACGGCGTATTTAGCGATGGAAACATTTATATGGGAAATAATGGAGAAGAGCTAAAAGCATTTAATACAAAAGATGGATACGGCGTGAAAGCACTTAACCGAAGCGGCATCACAACTGCCATCATAACAGGTCGTAAGTCGACTATTGTTGAACAACGAATGCGTGCTCTTGGCGTTAAACATTTATTTCAAGGACGAGAAGATAAGCATAAAGCCTTAATGGAGTTACTAAGAATAACTGGATATAATCAAAATCAGGTCGCGAGTGTTGGTGACGATATGCCTGACTTAGAAATGTTTAACTTAAGTGCTTTAAAGTTTGCAGTTGTAGATGCGCACCCTATGATCGTTCAAAAGGCAGATTATGTAACAACACTGCAAGGTGGCAAAGGAGCCGTTAGGGAAATTTGTGATTTATTTTTACAAGCTAAAGGATTACTTGAAACGCAACATGGTGCGAGTATATGAATCGCATTGGGTGGAGTATCGTACTGATTTTTACCGCCGTGGCGCTTCTTTATATACCCATATTATTTGATAACGAAACCAATAATAAGCCCATAGATGGGGACATTGAACTTGTCCCTAACTATCAAGCCGTTAATCTAGATAGTAAGCTTTACAATAAAGAAGGTAAATTAAGTCATCAAGTAATTGCAGATAGAATGGAGCATTACCAAGCACTTGGGTTTACGCTTTTTGAGAACCCTGTATATACGCTCTTTTTAGATGATGGAGAACCTTGGCAGGTAACGGCAAATGAAGGCACGCTCTACGATAACAATAGAATACAGCTAGAAAAAAATGTTCGCATTCGTAATCTTAGAACCCAAGAATACGTAAAAGAAATTACAACAGAATTTATAGAGATTGATTTACACAAAAAGTTATTACAATCTGACCAAATAGTGACAATCAGTGGTTTAAACTATGTGGTAAAAAGCGTCGGACTTTCAGGAAATTTATTAACTCAGGAATATGAATTGAAAGACCATGTAGAGACTGAATTCACCCCTCAATTAAGGCAATAGTATGAAACCTGATCTCCTTACAATATCTATCATGACCTGTATTACATTGCTTTATATTGTATTTGTTAATGGCGCTGCTAATGCTCAAGAAAATACAGCTCTAGAAAATACAGCTCAAGAATTAGTTAGCACCATTGCTAATGACTTTAAACTACCAGTAACCGCAACTTCAAAACAACAGTCTCTTGATGGCAAAAAGAAAACATCAATATTTATCGAAAATGTTGTCATAAGACAAGGTAGCCTTGAAATTTTAGCTGACCGAGTTGAGGCAAACGCCACCTCTGGTCAAGGTAAAGAGGTCATTATTGCAATTGGTAAACCAGCAAGTTACAGCCAAAGGCTAGAAGATGGTTCATTGGTGTCGGCAAGTGCTAATGAAATTATTTACACGGTAGAATCGCAAACCATTTCATTGAAAGGCAATGCTGCAATCGTGCAAAATGAGGTAACAGTTAGTGGCGACTCAATCGCATTTGATATGAGTAAGGAGCAAATAATGGCATCGTCCGACGCTAACAGTGATACCTCCGTCACAACGGTTTTGAGTCCAGGAGCATTTACCACGACAGAACAAGACAACGAACCTTCAACAAAAAATGAGCCTTAATGTTTAATAACAAAACGATATAAAAGGATAAACGAGTGCCTAGCACGCTTATAGCAAAAAATTTAGCGAAATCTTACAAGTCTAGACAAGTTGTTAGAGACGTAAGCATTCAGGTGTCAACTGGCCAAATTGTTGGTTTGTTGGGTCCAAATGGAGCAGGTAAAACCACCACTTTTTATATGATTGTTGGGCTTGTACCTTTAGATAAAGGTGATATTTTTATTGATCAAATAAACTTAAGCTTCCAACCAATGCATGAGAGGGCGCGACAAGGTATTGGTTATTTGCCTCAAGAAGCAAGTATTTTCAGAAAGCTGAGTGTGTATGACAATTTAATGGCAATTCTTCAAACTAGAAAAGATCTATCTAGAGAGCAAAGAGAACAAATTGCAGACGAACTCTTAGATGATTTTAATATCAATCATATAAGAAATAATTTAGGGATGAGTTTATCTGGAGGAGAACGGCGCAGAGTTGAAATAGCAAGAGCGTTAGCCGCCAATCCAAAATTTATTTTGTTAGATGAACCTTTTGCGGGTGTTGACCCAATCTCTGTAAATGATATAAAGAAGATAATATATCAGCTTAAAGAACGAGGAATTGGCGTACTTATTACTGATCACAACGTAAAAGAAACATTAGATGTATGCGAGATGGCGTTTATAGTCAGTCACGGAGAGCTTATTGCATCCGGTACTGCTGAAGAAGTTTTAAGTAATCAAACGGTAAGAGATGTTTATTTAGGTGAACAATTCGCTTTATAAGAGTATATTAATAGTATGCAAAGTAATTATGCTCATATTTAAAACGTGCTAAACATTATCAATTTACTTTATTAACATAAGCACATAGTGCCAACAAGGTAGTATAAAATAGTAATGAAACCCTCGTTACAGCTTAAATTTAGTCAACAACTAACAATGACTCCACAACTGCAACAAGCGATTAAGCTTTTGCAGCTATCGACCCTAGACCTGCAACAAGAAATACAAGAAGCTTTGGAGTCCAATCCTTTATTAGAGTCTGTTGAGAATGATCAAAACTCATCTGAATCATCTTCTGACGGCGAAACACTCGATTCAAGGACAGATAAGGAACAAATAAGTAATAATTCAGATTCTAATGAGTCAACACAAATGGATAGCCATGACGCATTAGAAAATAAAGAGTTACCTGATGATCTGCCGCTTGATAGTTCGTGGGAAGAATATTTAGGCTCCACTTCTGCTCCTACAAGAATGACTGGAGCTAGCGTAGATGATGACTATGTTTTTCAAGGCGAAACTTCAGAAAGCATTCAAGATCACCTTATGTGGCAAGTTGAACTAACTCACTTTAGTGATAACGACAGGTCAATAGCAATTGCGATAATAGATTCCATTGACGAGTCAGGCTACCTTACAGCCTCTAGCGAAGAAATATTAGAGAGTTTAGACAACCCAGAAATTGAGTTAGATGAAATAGAATGCGTTCTGAAACGAGTTCAAAGATTTGACCCTATTGGCGCGGGTTCAAGATCTGTAAAAGAATGCTTGCTAGTGCAATTACAACAGTTTGATACCGAAACCCCATGGTTGTCGCAAGCTAGAAATATTATAGAAGAACATTCTGATTTACTCAGTAGCAAAGACTACAGAACATTAATGCGAAAAACTCGACTTAAAGAAGACCAGCTTCGAGAAGTAATGCGCTTGTTGCAAAGTCTCAATCCAAGGCCTGGTAGTGCAATCGCGTCAGGGGAGCCTGAATACATCGTTCCTGATGTGAATGTTTATAAGAAAAAGGGGTTATGGACCGTAGAGTTAAATAACGAGGCACTGCCTGCGTTATCCGTTAATGAAACCTATGCAAAACTATCTAAAACTGCCAGCAATCCAACTGATTCTCAATATATAAAATCTCACTTACAAGAAGCTAAATGGTTTATAAAAAGTTTAGAAAGTCGCAACGAAACACTATTAAAAGTGTCTCATTGTATAGTGTCGAAACAAAAAGAATTTTTTGAGCAAGGCCCAGAGAAAATGCAACCTATGGTGTTAAATGATGTCGCAGAAATGGTCGACATGCATGAGTCTACAATTTCACGAGTCACAACCCAAAAGTACATGCATACACCAAGAGGCATATTTGAATTAAAGTATTTCTTTTCTTCACATGTATCAACTGATTCAGGTGAAAATTGCTCATCAACGGCTATTCGCGCATTTATCAAAAAGTTAGTTGCTGAAGAGCCACCTAGTAAACCATTAAGCGATAGCAAAATTGCGCAATTGCTTTCCGAGCAAGGAATTAAAGTTGCTCGAAGAACAATTGCAAAATACCGGGAATCATTACATATTCCCCCTTCTAATCAACGAAAAAGTCTTGTCTAATCAAGCTAAAGAGGACCTATATTATGCAAATAAACCTTACCGGTCATCACGTAGAAATCACTGATGCGTTGCGCAATTATGTCGATACAAAATTTGAAAAGTTAGAGCGGCATTTTGATCATATAAACAACGTTCATGTCATCCTCAACATTGAAAAACTTAGTCAAAAGGCAGAAGCCACATTGCACGTTAATGGCGGTGAAATTTTTGCTAACTCAGAACATACAGACATGTACGCCGCTATCGATGGTTTAATCGATAAGTTAGATAGGCAAGTTATAAAGCATAAAGAGAAGCTGCTAAGACATTAAGAAGCCTCATGATAATTAACGATATCATTTCACTTGACCGAACTCAGTGTTCGGTTAAGTGCCAAAGTAAAAAGAGAATTTTTGAAATAATTTCGGAGATTGCTATTGAGCAATCACCAGAATTAGACCAAGTTGAAGTCTTAACCAGTTTATTGGCTCGGGAACGAATGGGGAGTACTGGTATAGGACATGGCATCGCCATCCCACACGGAAAAATTGAGGGTTTGACTAATATGATTGCAGTAATTGTGACTTCTGACTGTCCTATTGAATTTGATGCAATAGACAGTCAACCTGTAGACATATTTTTTGCAATACTTGTACCCGAAGAACAAACCGACAAACATATTCAAGCCTTATCTGGTATCGCTCGCAAATTAAGTGATAAAAATATAGTAAAAGCCATCCGCAGTGCTAGCAATAAAAATGAAATAGTTGCCGCACTTGCATAAATAAAAGTTAAATAAATAGTCGTTTTAGCTTAGAGTTTGCAACATCAACTTTCATTAGAGACGATAGTTATATGAAACTTATCATTATTAGTGGACGGTCTGGATCTGGAAAGTCCATCGCTTTAAGGGCACTTGAAGATTTAGGCTATTATTGTGTAGACAATATACCCGTATCGTTATTACCCACACTGACTCATACTATTGTTGACCAACATGAACTTGTTGCGGTTAGTATAGATGTCAGAAATATGCCAGAATCTGAGAATGAAATAAGTGAGCTATTAGAGTATTTACCAGAATTCTGGGAAACAACTATCATATTTTTAGATGCGACTGATGATGTGTTAGTTAAACGATATAGTGAAACACGAAGACTACATCCTTTATTTAAAAGAAGTAACTCACTAATTGATGCTATTAATGAAGAGCGTGAGATCTTAATTCCTGTTTCTGAGAAAGCAGATTTACATATCAATACAGACAAATTATCTGTACATGATCTTGCAGAACAGGTTAGAGAGAAAGTACTTGGGAAAAAAACCACTGACCTTGTGCTTATTTTTGAATCTTTTGGATTCAAATACGGCTTACCCAAAGATGCAGACTATGTTTTCGATGTTAGATTTTTACCTAATCCACATTGGGAGCCCGATCTTCGCCCTTTCACAGGTTTAGATGATCCAGTTGAATTGTTTTTATCGTCTCAGCCACTGGTAATGAAGTTAATATGGCAAATTCAAAACTTAGTTGTTACCTGGTTACCGCATTTAGAGAGAAATAACCGCTCATACGTCACCATCGCGATTGGTTGCACTGGAGGCAAACATCGGTCAGTATTCGTCGCTCAATCGCTAGCTGATGCTTTCAAGACAAGCCATGGCGACGTTCAAGTTAAACACCGAGAATTAGGTAAATTAAAGCAAGAAAAAATTGATTCCAACAATGAAGTTGACGACAATAGTAAGCGTTTAGAGTAATTTAGTTTTAAACCAATCCGTTTTAAACTTGGAGAGCGATGCATCATGCTGGTGTCAAAAACCGTAACTATAATCAATAAACTAGGCTTGCATGCTAGAGCGGCAACTAAGTTGGTACAACTCTCTAATTCCTTCGATTGCGATATTCAACTCAAACAAGGAGAACAAAGCGCTCCTGCTAATAGCGTACTGGCACTTTTGATGCTAGAGAGCAGTCAGGGTAAGCAAGTAGAAATAAGTTGCAATGGCAATGATGCTCAAACAGCATTAGATTCTATAGAGGAACTCATAGCAAATCGCTTTGATGAAGGTGAATAAACTCGTCAACTAACAAGTCAAAAAACTACATTTTATATAACAGAACGATAGTTGAAGGCCGTGTCTGAAACATTAGAAAGCAAGAACATACAAGCAAGACTTACCTCTATTGGTGATTCTCTGAACGCCGGCGCTTTTGTGCGTGTTCGTAAGCTTTTGCATGATATTCCGGCAGGTGATGTCGCTTTATTGCTTGAATCGTCTCCAACTAAAACAAGAGATGAATTATGGAAAATGCTTGATGCAGATTTTCATACCGATGTTTTAGAAGAACTTTCTGAAGATGTAAGAAACGGCATCATTACAAAAATGATGCCGGCAAGTGTTGTTGATGCGCTTGAAGATATGGATACGGATGACTTGGCTGAAACGCTAAGTAGTCTGCCAGACAATGTATTAAGTAATATCTTAAAATCTATGGATGCTCAAGACAGACATAGAGCAGAAAAAGCCCTGTCATATGGTGAAGATACTGCTGGCTTTATCATGAATACTGACACGATTACGGTTAGGCATGATGTAAACGTAGACGTCGTACTCCGTTATTTACGACTTCGTACAGAGTTACCTGAAAATACTGATACTCTTTACGTAGTAAACAGGCAGGATTTTTTAATCGGAACAGTGTCGTTATCAAAATTAATTACAGCCAATACGGATACCTCGGTTAACGATATAATGGACGATGAGCCAGAATCATTGACAGTAGATATGGATGAAAGCCAAGTAGCAAAAATGTTTGAGCGTTATGACTGGCTATCTGCACCTGTGGTTGATGCTGAGGGTAAACTAGTTGGTCGAATTACCATTGATGATGTGGTTGATATAATCCGTGAAGATGCAGAGCACTCTATGATGAGTATGGCTGGTTTAGATGATGAAGAGGATACATTTGCGCCAGTTGGTCAATCGACTAAACGACGTTCAGTTTGGCTTGGTGTGAACCTTGTTACAGCACTGTTAGCTGCAGCTGTTAGTGATCTATTTGAATCAACATTAAGTCAACTAGCTGTATTAGCTATTCTCAACACAATCGTTCCTAGCATGGGTGGAGTAGCGGGTAACCAAACACTAACACTCGTTATACGAGGTATGGCTTTAGGTCACGTCACCCCAATGAATTCGTTGTGGCTTGTTCGAAAAGAATTAGCTATCGGCTTTTTAAATGGTTTAATTTGGGCAGTATTAATTGCCTCTGTCATCGCAGTTTGGAAGCAAGATTATGTATTAGGAGGGGTCATAGCATTTGCTATGATGATAAACATGGTAGCTGCTGGTTTAGCAGGAGCTACGTTGCCAATTATTATGAAAAAAATGAAGATAGACCCAGCCTTAGCAGGCAGCGTGATATTAACAACTATTACGGATGTAGTAGGTATTTTTGCATTTTTAGGAACCGCAACAATATTTTTAATATAAAGTAGAGCCATAAGGCTTTACTCATCGATATGATGTTGCCTCAGCCATTTTTGTAAAAATGGCACGTCTTGGTCAATGGCCATCTGTAATTGTTCAACCCAATCATGGACGTTCTCCCACCAAGCTGGATGGTCACCCTGCTGAATATTATTAGATGTCACCTGCACTCTAGACAATCCTACTGAGCCAGCAGCTCCTTTAATTTTATGAGCCTGTGAACACACTTCGTCTTTATCATCAGCGGCTAGTGCTACATTCAGTAACTCCATGTATTCAGGTATCTTGTCATTAAATACAGCTAAACTAGCCTCAATCATCCCCTCGCCTATTGTATCTATAAGCATGTTAAGTAGTTCAGTATCTAATATCTTTTGTTTTTCTTCTTCTATTACTATTCCATGTTCTATCTTAGTGGAAGCCGGCATGTCTTGACTGAGATCAGCAGCAAACAACTCGTTAAAAACTTGAATAATGCGACTCTTTTTAACTGGCTTTGCAATAACATCATCTAGACCATTTTGAAGATATTCGTCTCGAGTTTTAATCACGTTTGCAGTTAGCGCAACCATTGGCGTACGAATAACTAAATCTTCTTCTAGCAATACTTTTGCAACATCAAACCCAGTCATATCAGGCAGTTGTATATCAAGCAAAATCAAGTCGTACGTAGTTTCTCTTACCATGTCTATAGCTTCTTGCCCAGTCATCGCTACCGCTACATGTTGACCCAGCTTTTCAAGTAGCGCTTTTGCTACCATGACATTTAATTCTATATCTTCAACCAATAATATATTAAGGTCAGTTACTCGTAGCTCCTCAACATCTGGTGCTAAATCAGTGGTTTTAACAGGTAATGTTATTTCAAAACATGTCCCTTTGTTTAATTCACTATTCACTTTTATCTGGCCGTTCATTTTATCCACCATTTGCTTGCAAATGGCCAGTCCAATACCTGTGCCTGTAGCAGACTGGAAGTCTTGTCTTTGAACTTGATAATACATAGCGAATATTTTATCCAATTGGTCTTTGGCTATGCCAATTCCGGTATCTTGGATGGTAAACGTGATGTCTGCCTGATGATCTCCTTGAATTTTAGCGGACATAGTCAATGAAATTGAGCCGGCTTGCGTAAATTTAACCGCATTAAAAAGCATATTCCATAAAACTTGTCGTAATCTTGTCCCGTCAGCCTCAAAAGCAATGGGGACTGGGTCAATAATAGACCAATGAAAACTTAACCCCTTGTCAGCTGCAAGCAGTTTAATAATGCTGGCTAGTTCATTTACAAAGTTAGTTGTATTAACTGTTTTATATTGAATTTCAACTTTGTCTCTGTCGAGCTTATCTAAGTCAATAATATCGTTAAAAATGTTACCAAGCGTAATGGCACTTGCATAGATTGTACTAACCCAATCGAATTGCTCAGGATTCAATTTAGTATCTCGTAACATTCGAGATAATCCAACAATTCCGTTTAAAGGCGTGCGTAATTCATGAGAAATAGTCGCAATAAATTTAGTTTTATCTTTACTGGCTTGCTCTACAGCTAACTGTGATTGTTTCCTTTCAGTCATGTCACGACCAAAAGCTAATAATCCCAATCTCTGGTCATCATTGTCAAAAAATGGGACTTTACGCATTTCAAAATAACGTTTTCTGCCGTCGGCAAACTTAAGCCATAGTTCTTCTGTTATAGGAGAATTGGTTTCTAATACTTCTTGGTCAGAGGCTGCAACTTGTCTAGCAAGCTCCTCGTCGTATACTTCGTATGGAGTCAACCCCATTAACTCTTCTTGTGATTTACCTGTTAGCGCCTCAGCTACTTTATTGCAACCTTCAAATTGCCCGGCTTCATTTCGGTAATAAATTAAATCAGGTGACGCATCTATAATAGAGCGAGTGAGTGTGGAAAGCCGTCTTGCTTCAATTTCTTGTTCAGATTTTTGTTTTATTTCTTGCTCTAACTTTGAAAACATTGTTTCACGCTCAAGCTGAGCATGTTTGCGTTGTTCAATTTCATAATTAAGTTGCCTAATGTTATTTTGCAACTCTCTATTAAGAATAACGTCGTGTCTACGCAGACGTTCCAACTGGCTGACAGCCTCCTCTAGATTGATACGAGAATGTTCGAGTTGATTGATTAATTTACTAAAAAAATATAATAGAAAAGGCGCACCTAAAAGAGTCAGAGCAATGGCAGTAATGAAATCGTCTTTATGTATTTCACTTCCAAAAGCAATGCGAACAACATAAGAACCAGCAATGGTGAAAATTAATGTTAAAGAGACAAATAATAAAAGGGCTTTTACTGTTCCCAACCTGTCTACGAATTGCGCAAATTTGATTGCCCATGATTCTGTTGATGATTTAATTAGCATAAATTTTAAGTGACTACTCAATCCCTTACAAAACGATGGTTATATGCTACCAAGATTTAACTTCGTGGGATAGATTAAACTTATAAAGTCAGGTTTTTGTACGCACTTTTTAAATTTAAATTAAAATATCTAGTATTAGCTCGTAAATGAAACTTTACTCAAATTTTTGTTATAACTATGCGGATATGGGCATATTTGCTGAATTACCATCAAAATAAAAGTTGTTACATCAACTATATTTCACAATTTTTTAACCATTGTAAGTAGCTAATGCCATTTTCACCCAATCGATAAAGGAATATATTTATACAATAATTTCAATAAGTTAACCTTAAGTTACATGGGCTACATCAATAATATCTTATTGGCTAATTGATTTCTTGCTCGTAAGTATGTATTTTCACTTTCCCGCTTAGTGGAATGAATAAAAATTCGATACGCGAATGTATCCTCAAAACAACTAACGACGTCGACTATAAAAACAATAATCATTCGACATAAAGTTTATCGAAAATCACGTGCTTGTTCGAATTAGCACCTTAACGTATTTAGAGTTTAAAATGCGAAGGCAGAATCGTCGGCGCCAAGGAGTAATGTATGGGTTTGTATCATTCATCTGATTCTAAAGATAATTGTGGCTTTGGATTAATCGCTCACACCAGCGGCGACTCCAGCCATCAATTAGTCTCAACAGCAATTGAAGGTTTAGACAGAATGCAGCACCGAGGAGGTGTTGCGTCTGATGGTAAAACTGGAGATGGGTGTGGATTGCTTTTACAAAAACCTGATAGCTTTTTCAAAAAGGTCGCGTCTGAAAGTGGTTGGAACTTAAATAAGAACTATGCCGTTGGCATGGTATTTTTATCTCAAGACCCAATAAAAGCAGAAGCGTCTAGGAAAGTGCTTAATGCCGAACTTGAAAAAGAGATGCTTTCAGTTGTAGGATGGCGCGAAGTCCCCGTAGACCAATCTGTATTAGGCGATTTAGCAAAAACAGGTGTGCCGCAAATAGAACAAGTATTTGTTAACGCACCAAGTGGCTGGTTAGCGCCAGACATGGAACGTCGCCTTTATATGGCTAGGCGTCGTGCAGAAAAAAGCATTACGGAAGATGAAGATTTTTATGTGGCATGCTTGTCTACCTTTGTAACTATATACAAAGGGTTAGTTATGCCAAAAGATTTGCCTAAATTTTATCTTGATTTAGCAAACCCTGATTTAACATCATCTATTTGCGTGTTCCACCAGCGATTTTCAACTAACACATTGCCAAAATGGCCACTTGCTCAACCTTTCAGGTTTTTAGCTCACAACGGTGAAATAAACACAATAAAAGGTAATCGTGATTGGGCAATTGCTCGAACTAGCAAGTTTGCTACTCCTCTTATTCCAGACTTACTTCAAGCGGCGCCTTTTGTTAACACTGAGGGGTCAGACAGTAGCTCATTAGATAATATGCTTGAGCTATTTTTAGCTGGCGGTATGGACATATTCCGAGCGATGCGTTTATTGGTGCCACCTGCGTATCAAAATAACGATACGATGGATCCAGATCTACGCGCATTTTATGAATTTAACTCAATGCATATGGAGCCTTGGGATGGGCCAGCTGGAATTGTACTGACTAACGGTCGCCACGTGGCGTGTAACCTTGATAGAAACGGTTTACGTCCTGCTCGCTATGTTATAACAAAGAATGGCTTTATTACGCTTGCATCTGAAATTGGTATATGGGATTACGACCAAGCCGACGTACTAGAAAAAGGTAGAGTTGGACCAGGCGAAATGCTTGCTGTCGATACTCATACAGGCAAAATCTGGCGTACAAACGAAATTGACAAAGAGTTGAAATCTCAACATCCATATGCCGAATGGTTAGAGTCGCATATCGCCCGTCTTAAGCCTCTAGAAGAATGTGATGCAAGTTTAATCGGAGAGCGCGCATACAACGATAAAGAAATAGCATCATTACACAAGCTTTTCAATTACAGCTATGAAGAAATTAATCAGGTAATAAAAGTACTGGCTAAAGACGGCCAAGAAGCCGTTGGCTCGATGGGTGACGACACCCCTATGGCTGTTATGTCTTCAAAACAGCGAACACTATACGATTATTTTAGACAGCAATTTGCGCAAGTAACTAACCCCCCTATTGATTCATTACGCGAAAATCACGTTATGTCTTTAGCTACATGTATTGGTCGCGAACAAAACGTCTTTAACGAAACGAGTGGCTACGCTCATAGAGTGTTATTTGATTCTCCTGTATTGGTATATACAGACTTAAAACAGTTACGTGAATTCGATGATGAGTACTACCATAATGAAAAAATCAATATTCATTATGATGCTAGTGAAGGTCTAGAAAGTGCCATTATCCGTATTTGTGACGAAGTGGTTGATGCCGTTAAAAATAGAAATGCCGCTTTTGTTATTTTATCAGATAGAAGCGTCGCAAAAGGTAAATTACCAATTCCGACAGCAATGGCAGTAGGTGCTGTTCAAAAACGCTTGGTTCACCAACAATTAAGATGTGATGCGAATATTGTTGTAGAAACAGCATCAGCAAGAGACCCCCATCACTTTGCTGTATTAATTGGCTTAGGTGCCACAGCTGTATACCCTTATCTTGCTTATGAAACTATTGAACAGCTTGTGCAACAAGGTGATTTAGATATGAGTCCGCTCGACGCGATTAAAAACTATCGCAAAGGGATTAATAAAGGCTTATACAAAATCATGTCGAAAATGGGCATAAGCACCATAGCCAGCTATAGAAGCTCAAAATTATTTGAAGCAGTAGGAATTAACAAAGAAGTAGTTGATTTATGCTTCCCTGGTGTTCCCAGTAGGATTCAAGGCGCTAGCTTCCAAGATTTTGAACAAGACGTTATTAATGGGTCCCGTATTGCTTGGTTAGCGAGAAAATCAATGTCACATGGCGGGTTATTAAAATATGTTCACGGTGGTGAGTACCATGCATATAATCCAGATGTTGTCAGCTCACTACAAAAAGCAGTAATGAGTGGTGAATACTCAGATTATCAGGTGTTTTCTGGCTTAGTAAATGACCGTAACCCCAGTCATTTAAGAGACTTAATGAAAATTAAATCCGGAGAAGCAATCGATTTATCCGAAGTTGAGTCTGCAGAAACCTTATATTCAAGATTTGATACTGCAGCAATGTCTATTGGAGCATTAAGCCCTGAAGCCCATGAAGCGTTAGCCATTGCGATGAACCGTTTGGGCGGTCAATCAAACTCTGGAGAGGGCGGTGAAGATCCAAAACGATTCAACACCGAGAAGAACTCTAAAATAAAGCAAGTCGCATCTGGTCGTTTTGGCGTCACACCTCACTATTTAGTCAACGCTAACGTGATACAAATAAAGGTAGCGCAAGGCGCTAAGCCTGGTGAAGGCGGTCAATTACCAGGGGATAAAGTAAATAAATATATTGCTGAATTACGATTCTCGGTTCCTGGAGTAACGTTAATATCTCCGCCTCCACATCATGATATTTATTCAATTGAAGATCTTGCGCAATTAATATTCGATTTAAAACAAGTCAATCCTAGCGCACTTATTTCAGTGAAGTTAGTGTCAGAACCTGGAGTGGGTACAATTGCCACCGGGGTTGCAAAAGCCTATGCCGATTTAATTACTATTTCTGGCTATGATGGTGGTACCGGTGCCAGCCCATTAACATCAGTTAAGTATGCAGGAAGCCCATTTGAACTTGGCCTTGCAGAAACACAGCAAGCATTGATTGAAAATGGTTTGCGCCACAAAGTCAGAGTGCAAACAGATGGTGGCTTAAAGACAGGTTTAGACGTAGTAAAAGCGGCTATGTTAGGTGCAGAAAGCTTTGGCTTTGGAACCGGGCCTATGGTGGCATTAGGTTGTAAATACTTAAGGATATGTCATTTGAATAACTGTGCAACCGGTGTAGCAACCCAAGATAGTAAATTGAGAGATAACTATTTCATAGGTTTGCCTGAAATGGTCATGAACTACTTCAAGTTTATTGCACAAGAAGTTAGAGAAATAATGGCCAGCATTGGTGTTCGTCAATTCCAAGATTTAGTTGGTCGAACTGACTTACTTGAACTACTAGATGGACAAACTGCTAAACAGAATAAACTTGATTTGTCTCCATTATTAGATAGGCCGTCTGCAGGCACACACACACAATTGTTTTGCTCGCAAACTACTAATGAGCCAATAGATAAAGGTGAACTAAACCAGCGTATGGTGATGGATTGTGAAGGTGCTGTAATGGCAAAAATGCCAAAATCACTTGCATATAAAGTTAGAAATACAGACCGGTCTGTAGGGGCAACATTATCAGGCCTGATAGCTCAACAGCACGGAAATGATGGTTTAAGTGATAATCCAATAAAAGTTAAGCTTACCGGTACGGTTGGTCAAAGCTTTGGTGTATGGAACGCTGGCGGGTTAGAGATGACGCTTGTGGGCGATGCGAACGACTATGTGGGTAAAGGTATGACCGGTGGTAGGCTTGTTATACATCCGCCATCAAATGTCAGTTTTGATATTCACAACAGTTCAATAATGGGGAATACCTGTTTATATGGCGCAACCGGAGGCAAATTATATGCAGCTGGAAGAGCGGGAGAACGCTTCGCAGTAAGAAACTCAGGGGCAATCGCCGTAATTGAAGGTGCAGGCGACAACGCATGCGAATATATGACTGGTGGAATTGTTGCCATTCTAGGCTCCGTAGGGGTAAACTTCGGTGCAGGCATGACCGGTGGTTTTGCTTATTTATATGATGAATTTGGCGATTTAGACCGCCGCGTAAACAGCGAGTTAGTCGAAGTTATGGGTATAGAAGATAAAGTGATTCTATCAGAGCATTTAAGAGGCCTAATTAACAGCCATTATGAAGCCACTGGTAGTTTGTACTCATTAAATCTTTTAACTAATTTCGCTGAAGAAATAAAACGATTTAATTTAGTTAAACCAAAAACAAGTGACGTAAAGAATCTGTTAGGCCATATAAGCCGCTCAAGTGCAGAATTGCGCGTGCAGGCTCAATAAGCGGTTAGGAGAGTAAAAGTATGGCAAAGAATGTATACCAATTTGTTGATGTGGAACGTATAGATCCACCGAAAAAGCCAATTGTGATGCGCACAGAGGAATTTGGTGAAATTTATCATCCCATGACTCCCTCTCAAGCAGCAGGACAAGCTGATAGATGCTTAGATTGTGGTAATCCTTACTGTGAATGGAAATGTCCGGTACATAACTTCATACCACAGTGGTTAGACTTAGCAAATGAAGGCAAAATTATAGAAGCCGCTGAGTTATCTCATAAAACAAATAGCTTGCCTGAAGTGTGCGGCCGAGTTTGCCCACAAGACAGATTATGTGAAGGTGCATGCACGTTAAATGACGATTTTGGCGCGGTAACTATAGGTAGCATTGAAAAATATATTACCGATACGGCCTTTAAAATGGGTTGGCGACCAGATATGTCTGAAGTCCAATGGACTGACAAAAAAGTAGCCATTGTTGGAGCCGGCCCTGCTGGTCTTGCTTGTGCGGATATTTTAATTCGAAATGGTGTGAAGCCAATAGTATTTGATAAATACGAAGAAATTGGTGGATTACTTACTTTTGGTATCCCATCTTTTAAACTAGAAAAAGAAGTTATTCAGCTTAGACGGCAAATTTTCACTGATATGGGTATAGAGTTTCGATTGAATACTGAAATTGGAAAAGATATTCAATTCCAATCATTGATAGATGACTACGATTCAGTTTTCTTGGGAATGGGAACCTACAAAGCAATGCAAGGTGGCTTTGCTAATGAAGGCGCACCGGGTGTTTATGAAGCACTTCCTTTCTTAATAGCCAACACTAATAGAGTAATGGGGATTGAAAAATCACCTGAAGACTTTATTGATATGAAGGGAAAAAAAGTCGTTGTATTAGGTGGTGGTGATACAACAATGGATTGTGTTCGAACGTCTATAAGACAAGGCGCAAACGCAGTTACCTGTGCTTATCGAAGAGATGAACAAAGTATGCCTGGCTCTCGCAAAGAAGTAGTTAATGCTAAAGAGGAAGGGGTTATATTTGAGTTCAACATACAACCAATTGATATTGCTGTCGATGAAAAAGGCAAAGCGATTGGCGTTAGAATGATACGTACACAAATGGGTGAGCCGGATGCACAAGGTAGACGCCGACCGGTTGAAGTGCCCGGTTCAGCTTTTGTTATGGAAGCAGACGCAGTCATAATTGCCTTTGGATTCCAACCAAGTCCTGCTCCATGGTTCGGAGAATTTGGAATAATGCTTGACGAAAAAGGTCGAGTAAGAGCGCCATCTCAAGGTAACTATCCTTTCCAAACGAGTAATCCTAAGATATTTTCTGGTGGAGATATGGTTAGAGGCTCTGATTTAGTTGTAACTGCAATTGATGAAGGTCGCAAAGCTGCTGAGGGAATACTTGATTATCTAGAGGTTTAAATCTCTTTCTCTTGGTTGTAACTTAGGTTGCAACCAAGAGTATATCCCGCTCACTTATTCTTTTTCATACCTGCTACATTCTGCGCAAACCTTTCGTTGTCTTTTTCTATTTATACTCAATCCTATCTAATGCTAAGAATTTTGTTACTCAAGACGATAACTTAGGTACGAGTGTTGTTTATTAATTTCTTATATTGCAGATGTACCTTAAAATCAAGGTAATTGTTTAATATAAAATAAATTAGTCTCAATAATATTGTTGTGATATCGCAGTTAAATTTTTTTAATACTGCCTATATCGAATAAAACCGGAATTAACATGTTTTCATATTCATCGACTAAATTAAAAATTTTATTCATTGCCGCGTTATGTGTTGTTGCAATGGGTTGCTCTAATCTATCTATTAGCGAGTATTATGATAACAATGACGATATTGAAGAATCTTCAAAGGCAGAAACTACTGACAATAAAGTAGAAGTTATCGCTACAACAACAACTGAAATAGATAATGATGTTGTAATGTTGGAAGCTAAAGGCAATGCCGAACCAAACCAAGCATACCAAACGTTAAATGACTTAAACGGGCCATGTCCAACTAAATTTTATAATATAAGCATTCCAAATAACGGCAAATATTGTCAATCGTTTGCCGCTGAATTGCCTGCCACAATGATATTTTTTATGCCGATCCCGCCAACTGAAGCGGTAAATTATTATTTATCTAATAATGGTGAGTTAGCTGTAACTCAACAAGTTAAAAATAGAATCATGCTTAAAAGTGCTGATAACACTAAAACCGTTGTGGTCTCTCCAGATGGCGTAGGCTCTCAGATTGACATTCTTGTTAAGCCCAAATTACAAGCGTCTAACTAGGTTTTAAAACATAGTTATTAGCGAAATATCTTTCCAAAAGTCAGCTAGTGGCACGCGCTTTGCTATCCGTATAATACGTCAATAAAATAGTTTTTACTTAACCGTATTGCATGGAGTATTTATGGAAGTCGCAATAATATTAATGGGCTTATTAATTTGCATATCTGTTATCGCAATTAAATTCAATAATGATCGTATTGAGTTTCCTTTTGCTAGCAAACCTCATTTGTTTACCGCAGCAGAGCGTCAATTTCTTCAATTAATTGAGCATTCCGTTCAAGGAGAATTCAGAGTGATGTGCCGTGTTAAATTGTCTGATTTGCTAAGTTTAAAACATAATACAGATTCAAAAATAGCTAAAAGTGCATTCTTGAGAGCTAATTCGAAACAAGTGGATTTCGTGCTATGTAATAAAGACGATATGACACCTGTGATGGTAATAGACTTAGTTTATGGCACTGGCGCTAATGGCCACAATACGCAGCGCGATTTTTTCGTTAGTGGTGCGCTAGAAACGGCCGCTATCCCGCATGCACGAATTAAAGCAAAAGCTGGATATACGTTAAGTGATATTAAAGAATGTATTGAATCCAAGCTAGTCCCATTACGCAGAAGACAAGGTAAAATACCCTTTGCTGTTATGCAGGAAAAGCCAAGTATTATAAAGCCTCATAACAAGCCTACAAGACCACTGCGCGCGACTAGAAATGTAGCAGCATAAGAGCAAACATAAACGCCAGCTAAACAAATATTTAAATATATTTTAATATAGTCTTCGTTCTGTATTAGTATATAAGCAATTACAATCAACGCGAATCCCAATATAACCCCTCATAGGGGTTATTTCTTTTGGAGCAAAAATGAAGTTTCTAATAATTGGTGCTATGCAAGAAGAAATCACACTTTTGAAGGCTAACCTATCTGAATGTCAAACAACTAAAATTGAATACTTAGATGTTCATTGCGGGAAAATAGGCACACATGATATCGCACTAGTTCAATGCGGTATTGGTAAGGTTGCTTCCGCAGCAGCTACTGCAATTCTAGTAGCCAATTTGAAACCAGATGCGGTTATTAATACTGGATCAGCTGGTGGCTTTGAGTCTAGTTTAAATGTAGGTGATGTGGTGATTGCGAGTAAGTTACTTCATCATGATGTCGATGTAACTCATTTTGGTTACGAGCTCGGGCAAGTTCCACAAATGCCCGCATATTACGAATGTGATAAAACGTTGGTTAGCTTAGCGCAACAGGCGATAGCAGATGAACTAGATATACAAGTAATGACTGGTCTAGTCTGCAGTGGAGATAGCTTTGTAGGTAGCGATGAAGTTGCTAATTCAATAAAGCAAAACTTCCCCGATATGTCTGCTGTCGAAATGGAGGGCGCGGCAATTGCGCAAGTTTGCCATTTAATGAATACGCCTTTCGTTGTTATTCGAAGCCTTTCCGATATTGCGGGTAAAACATCAACCGTTTCTTTTGAAGCATATTTAGAAGTGGCGGCTAAAAATTCTGCCAACTTAGTTATGGGTATGATAAAGCTTAGCTAGCTATGGATACGAATTTTGAATATTGGATTCAATCTAATCAGGTACATCTAATATTAGTAATTTGGATTAGCTTTATTCTGGAAAAATTCTGGCGTATCTCGGCAACCGCTAATCCTTTGGTTTTTTATCGAATACTATGCACAAGACTAGCGAACAAGGTCAGTTCCGATATTCCAAACCAGGCCAGATTATCTGGCTTTTTAGGCGGTTCACTATTAGCTGCACCAATTTGTATTATATTTTATTTAGTACATGAATTCGCAGGGTACCAAACGCTTTTAGATATTTTGCTACTTTGGATGCTATTACAGTTTAGTGCAGAGTTGAAAAGCGTCGAAAAGTCAGTTGATGCACTCTCAAACGATAAACCTAAATTAGCAAAAGAATTGCTGAAGAATACGGTTATTAGAGAAACCTCGTCTTTAAGTCCTTTAGGTGTATCTAAAACAGCAATTGAGTGCTTATATTTAAAATATCATCACCAACAAATAGCCGTTCTATTTTGGTATTTAGTACTTGGTCCAACAGCTGCACTCGCATACCGTTTAATTTATGAAACACAACAAGTATGGAATATTAAACTCTCTCAATATACTGACTTTGGTATGGCGCCTTTTTTCATCACTAAAATACTGCAATTGCCGTCTAACTATTTGTTTAATAATACTTTTCTATTACTCACCAACCCTATTCAATTTAGTGGGCTTATTTTTACAAAGAACTATTGGGCCCTTTCACTAACCTTGTTCAACTTTACACAAAACTATTTCTATTTATTTGTACTTGGTCATAGCCTTAACATCAATACGGGTGGACCATGTATTTATAATAATAATAAAGTGCGTCGCCCAAGGTTTCTTGAACCCCAAACAAAAATGGAACCAGACGTTAAGAATGTTTCTCAATTAATCACTATTATAAATAATCACCGTGTGGCAATGTTAATTGTCGCCACTCTAATTTTAGCTTGGCAGGTTTAATGTGTTAATTAAAAGTCAATGGTACAAATGGTTTCTCACCTTCTTTATTGTTTTTTTGAATGTCTGTATAGCTTTAACAACATATTCTGCTAATACTAAAACAATTGATCTAAAAATTACCAATGACAATAGCTATAGAATTATTACTCTTAGCCCCCACCTAACAGAATTAGTCTTCGCATTAGGGCATGGAGATAACATTGTAGCTGTCAGTGATTATAGTGATTACCCAGAGAAAGCAAGGTTACTCCCATCGATTGCGAGCTATCAAGGTGCCAATATAGGTGAAATAATCAGGTTAAAACCTACCCATGTTTTAGTTTGGAAAGGCGGAAATAAAGATTCAGACATACAACGATTAAAACAAAATGAATATATGCTTTATGAGTCGAACATTAATGATATTGATGATTTAAAACGAAACATTCAAGAAATTGGCAGATTTTTAAATGCTGAAGCAAGTGCGGCTGATTTAATCGAACACATAGAACGTAAGCTAGCAAAAAATGTTATTGATAGACCGTACATAAATTCAATTTACTATATAAGTAATCAACCACTTGTGGGTTTGGGTAACGATAAATGGATTAATGATTTATTGTCTGTGTGTAATATCAATAATCTATACAAAATAAGTAATAGTGCCTATCCTCAATTAAACAAAGCAGACATTATTCGAAAGCAACCAAAACTTATTATTTCGGCAACTAACCAATCATTAGAACAGAGTCAAGAATTTTGGAAACCCCATCAATCGCAACTTCATTCACTAATAGTCAAGGTTGACCCAGACGCTATACACAGATTTACACCACGAGCGATTGATGAAACGCTCAAATTATGTCAAAAAGTAAATCAATCTAAATGATGCTGTTTTACGTTCAATATAAGTATATTAAATCTAATGGAATGTGTTACTTAAGATGAAAAATTATAGAACGACGAAATTATTGTTCCTCCTATTAGCTGCTCTATTTTTTATAAGTGCTTGCACAGAGTCAACCCAAACTGCTTCTGAGGGTTCTGCGCCCTTATCAGTGGCTGATAATGAAATGGATATATCTAGGGAAGCATTTAAAAGCATGCCAGCTGATGACCGTATATTAATTGATGTAAGAACCACTGAGGAATATGGGCAAGGCTACATAAGCGATGCGGTAAATATCCCAGTGGCAGAATTATCTGAACAAATGGATAAAATTATAGATTTGGCAGAAAATAAAGATGCTCAAATTGTTGTGTATTGTCGTTCTGGTAAACGAGCAGGTAAAGCAATTGATTATCTAGCTAGCCAGGGTTTTACTAACTTAAAGCATCTTGATGGTGATTTTGGCGGCTGGGAAGCCGCCAACGAAGCAATTATGAAACCCTAATTAATTCAAAGTTACTCGGGCAAACTTGCGTTTGCCCACTTGATATACCTTTGTAGAATGCTCTGTTATAACAAGGCGAGTATCTTCAACTTTATTACCATCAATTTTTACCGCCCCACTTTTTATCATTCTCATAGCATCAGACGTTGAGGTGACTAAACCAACTTCTTTTAATAAGTTACCAATAATAATGCCATTTACATCTAACTCGACAGTATGTTCTGGCATTTCTTCTGGTATTGCATTTTTCTGAAAACGTTGTACAAAATCTTGTAGCGCATTATCCGCATCTTGTGGCGTATGAAACCGTGCAATAATTTCTTGTGCTAAAAGAATTTTTACATCTCTAGGGTTTTTTCCCTCGTTCACTTGCTGTTTTAACGAGTCTATTTCTTCAAGTGGTTTAAAACTAAGCAAGTCGTAGTAACGCCACATTAAATCATCGGAAATAGACATGATTTTACCAAACATCTCATTTGGTGCATCGGTTATACCAATATAGTTATTTAATGACTTAGACATTTTCTGGACGCCATCTAAACCCTCGAGTAAAGGCATCATTAATACTGTCTGTTGTTTTTGACCTTGAGACTTTTGAAGCTCTCTCCCCATTAATAGATTAAATCGTTGGTCTGTGCCACCAAGTTCAACATCTGACTTTAATGCAACAGAATCCCAACCTTGAACAAGAGGATATAGAAATTCATGAATAGCGATAGGTTGTCCATTAGCATAACGTTTTTTGAAATCATCTCTTTCAAGCATACGAGCAACTGTTTGCGACGCCGCCAATTTTATCATGCCAGCAGCGCCCAATTTATTCATCCATTCACTGTTAAACCTAATTGAAGTCTTTTCAGGATCTAATATTTTGAACACTTGATCTTGATAAGTCTTTGCATTTTCTAAAATTTGTTCTGCAGTCAAAGGCTTACGTGTTACGTTTTTACCTGTTGGATCGCCAATTAGCCCAGTGAAATCCCCAATTAAAAAAATGACTTCATGACCAAGCTGCTGAAAAGTACGCAACTTATTTATCAGAACGGTATGGCCCAAATGCAAGTCTGGCGCGGTTGGATCAAACCCAGCTTTTATTTTTAACGGCTTTCCTGATTTTAGTCGTTCAACTAACTCTTCTTCTATCAAGATCTCGTCTGAACCGCGTTTTATTTCAGCAAAAGCTGATTCCCAATTTGCCATTAATACATCCTAAATGTCCTGCTTAATTCATCACTTTTAAATTAAAATGTTTAGCTAAGCTACTTTATTAATTAAATAATTTGGTGAAAAAGTCGAAATAATAAAAGACAGAATGATTATTTTGATTTTTTCGTCACGTTGTAATTTGAACCTTTGTTCTGGAATATTGACTAAAATGCGTATATTCTTAGGTTTTATTGCCATATTTTACGAGTCTATGTTACACAATACAATACGACAATTGCCAAAACCTCACAGATTCACAATATTGTGTTTGGTGTTTATGTTGGTTGTAATATTGATATTACCTTCAGAAGACGTGGTTGCAACTAAGTCGTTACCAGCTGTTGAGTTAGAAATTGGGGTAAAATATCCCGTTGCTATGCCAGCGTTTAATCAGGCCGCATCGCATATTGATGATACAGAGTATGAAGATTTCATTCCTTACCTTGTTAAAAAGGGTGATACGTTAGAAAAAATATTAAGCAAACATGGGCTAGGACCACAAATTACTCATAAGGTAAGTCGCGCTGGCGATGAGGCAAAAAGACTTACCCGTTTAAAGCCGGGCGAAACACTTTATTTTAGTATTGACCAAAATACTGAATTACAAACTCTACGATACCCCATTGATACCACTCAAACGCTGATAGTTAAAAATTTGCAAGGAAATTTCAGCTCAACGATTGAGAATAAACAAATAGAAACCGTTCTAAACTTTGCAAAAGGTAACATTCAAAATAATTTTTGGAATGCTGGAACAAAAGCTGGACTGACTGACAATCAAATTATGCAACTTGCCGGAATATTTGGTTGGGACATCGACTTCGCGCAAGAAATTAGGACAGGTGATTCATTTAATATCGTTTTTGAAGAACTCTTTGTTGACGGCGAGTTTGTAGGCTTTGGAGATATTGTAGCTGCTGAATTCGTTAACCAGGGTGACGAGTTTATTGCCATTAGATATACAGATGGGCGGTATTACACACCAGATGGTCGAAGCATGCGTAAAAGTTTTTTACGTGCTCCGATAGATTTCAGATATGTTAGCTCTAATTTCAATCCTAGACGTTTTCACCCTGTACAAAAAAGAATCAAGCCACACAGAGGTGTGGACTATGTTGCTCGTATTGGCACGCCTGTAGTTTCTGCAGGTGACGGAAAGGTTATAAAGGCTACGTATGATAAATACAATGGTCATCATGTATTTATACAACATGGTGAGCGATATCAAACTAAATACCTTCATTTTAAGAAACGTGCGGTTAAGGTTGGACAAACAGTTAAGCAAGGTCAAGTCATTGGTTATTTAGGTCGTTCTGGGATGGTTACAGGCGCTCATTTACACTATGAGTTTTTAGTAGACGGAGTGCACCGAAATCCTAGAACAGTTAGCTTGCCAAAAGCTGAACCAATAGACTCCGCAGAGAAAAACAAATTTATGCAAATAGCAGCGCGTAAAACCAATTTATTGGAAAATCATAAGCGCATTATGTTGGCTATGAATTAATTCAAAAATGTTGTCTTTATTGATAGTGAGTTTTTACTAACTTGATAAATTAAAACAGATTTCATGGTTTCATAAAATCATTCATAATTATCAAATTTAGCTAAGCAACTAACGTTTGATTTGTTAGTCTCAGATTTCGCATAGTCAAAGTAAGTTTTTCTAGGCTGTTCATCCAACCATATTGTTGTTGTAGCATTTCTTGTTCAGTCTTAAAGCCACTTTGCGATAATTTAACGAATGTTGTAAGGTTGGGCTGCATAGAAAATATAACACTAACTTTTGACATTTCGTTTGTATCATCCCAGCGCCATGTAAAGCTTAATTCCTTTTCATGCTCAATTGTATTATAAACACCAATAACTGTCTGCTGAAATGCATCTGGGCTTTGTAAAACAACTCTGTATTGCCCGCCTTCAATGAAATTTGAAATAAAACTGCTTACTTTAAGATTATTTGGACCAAACCATTTAGATACTAGTTCAGGATGATAGAATGCATTATAGACATCTTTAACATTCGCATTGAATAGACCTTTTATGGTGAAGTCGTACATAAAATTAACCCTAATATTATAGATATTTTTAACTATAAACTTATCGGCAGATATTAAATCAACCTTACCAATAGTTAGATATTTTACAGATAAACAAGCGAGCTCTAATGCATAAATTAGCAATTATTAGCAGTGACCATAAAGCATTTGAAGAAATGTTTATTGCAGACATAAATTTGCACACTATATATGAATTAATCTACTCAGGTACTGAGCCTCCTAACGCCATACTTAACGAAGTTGAAGTATTAATTGGAGAGCCTAGTTTACTAGCTCCATTGATTGAAAAGTGCTTGTATCTGAAGTGGGTTCAATCCACTTGGGCAGGTAATAACAAATTGCAAGGCCTTACGAATAAAAGCTATATATTAACTGGAGTAAAGAACGTATTCGGGCTACAGATGGTCGAATATATTCTTGCCTATATGTTGTTTTTCACAAGACGGATTAACGAATTCAATCAATTAAAAGAAAGTGGAGATTGGGAACAACTACCTTGTCTTACATTGTCTAATTATAATGTGACAATTTTTGGCATGGGTAGTATAGGTAAACAGGTAGCTAATCAACTATCAGTAATGGGAATGCAAGTAGCGGGTATAGTTAAAAATATTGAAAAGCATAGTCAAGCGCAAAAGCTAGATAATAATATTAAAATAGCGACGTACCAAGAGTCTATATCACTCGTAAACAAATCAGACTTTGTTATCAATCTTTTGCCTGAAACAGCGGAAACAACAGGCTTATTTAACAGTAAACTTTTTTCACAATTTAAAGCAGGTGCTATATTCATAAATGCCGGAAGAGGTAATGTGATAGATAAACCAGACAGTTTAATTGAGGCATTAAAATCTAACCATCTAAAAGCTGCTGTCCTTGATGTTTTTGAAAATGAGCCTTTGGATAGCCAACATGAGTATTACAATACAGATAATTTATACATTACATGTCATACCGCAGCAATATCTCATCCTAGTGAAGTATTTAAGATCTTTCGATTTAACGCTATAAAATTTTCAGAAAACCAGCCATTACAATACGTACATGACTTTGAATTAGGGTACTAAAAAATTTACCTCATTATTGAATATGTTAATCACTAGCATTTTTCAAAACCTCAGTCATGCCTTGGTTAAATAAGCGCAGCCACTTTGTACTAAAACTCCCTTTGAATTGTTTGTTAATTGTTATAACGGCGTCAACTTCAGACTGTGGAGTATTTTCAGGATGATCAGGCTGTGTTAAGTTAATATATGTTTCAACTATTGCCAGTAGGTTAGCGCCATCACAAATATCATTACCTTTTAACCCAAGCGGAAAACCAGAGCCATCCGCTCTTTCGTGATGTTGCATAATTATTTTTCTTGCTTCGTCCCATATAGTCATATTCTCAAGTAATCTCGTACTTTTATAAACATGGGAACGAATCAAATTGTGTTCCATATCAGATAGCTTAGATTTGTTATTTATAATTTTTTCCGGCAGAAATGCCATCCCAAAATCATGTGTATAGCAAGCAACCGCTAACTGAGCATCGTCAATTGGGATATTACTTAAACTATTTATATATAAGGCTAAGGCGGCTATTTTGTCTGCTCTGCCCTCAATAAACCCTGCTCGCTTTTCAATTGGCCGCATTAATTCTCTGAAAAACAAAATATCAGTGTGTTGCTCTGCCGTTATATTTTTAGGTACGCCGGTTTTACCTATTTCACATCGTAAGGGTACAGACATTGCTTCTTCTATATTATCTTGTGAAGAAAATGCACCCAATGCTTTCTTAAGTAAAATAGTATGTTCAGAATGATTATCTTTGCTAATCATTTTTATTATAGTGCTGATTCTATCAACGGCATTTTTATCATATTCAGCCTGGCCGCTATTTACACACTCTTCAACAAAGGTAGCAACCACATCCAAAAGCCTAACAACTAAATCGTGTAATCCAGAGGAATACTCTATATCCCCTTTTCGCATCATATCTAATACATCTTCTAGATACTGCAAAACCTCTATCATAGGAAGAAAACCTACAAGTCCTAAATCACCTTTAATAGTATGAACTGAACGAAAGAGTGCACGTTGCATTTCTTTATCGTCAGGGCATAGCTCTAACTCAACCAGATTTTGTAAACTAGACTCATACAGGTCTGAAATTTCTTCACGCAAGTCTGCAAGCATGTCTGGCTCAAGTTCTTCAGGGATAAATGTATTCATATCTCTCATTTCGTATTCTTTTATAGTGAGTTTATCGACTGGTCGATGAGATTGTTTACTGGTGGGCTTTGTTATTTCTAGATTGTGAGTATAATCGAGCGCTTAAATATTTTGAGGATCTCTTGTGATAGCTATTCTTCGTATCTTGGTACTTATTGTATATTTTATATTAATGAATACCTTTCTAACTATTGTCTTTATTGTTAGACCCATGCACAGAAACAATGTATTTTTTGCAGGTAAAGTATATTCTACAATGGCAAAAATTGTTGGCGTAAAGCTGTTATATAGAGAATCGAAAAATATAGATTCGAACAATTCGTATGTAATGATTGCAAACCATCAAAATACATATGATCTGGCAACAGTAAGCCATGGTGCAATACCAGGCGTCGTAACCGTAGGCAAAAAGAGTCTAAAATGGATACCCATTTTTGGCTTAATTTACTGGTTGTCAGGCAATATCATGATAGATAGAAATGATTCTGGCAAAGCTCGCGACACATTGAGCTTAACTGGCGATAAAATGAGAGAGAGGAATTTGTCTATATGGATGTTTCCTGAAGGAACAAGAAGCCGAGGAAAAGGCTTATTATCTTTCAAAACTGGGGCATTTAGATTAGCAATAGCAGAAAAAAAGGCCATTATCCCAGTTGTTTGTAGTGATATTAACAATGACAAAATTAAGTTAAACAGATGGAATAATGGTACGGTTATTATTGAGACGCTTGACCCCGTTCTACCCGATTTCGAAAAAAGCGCAAGAGAGACTGCAAACCAATTTCATGACATAATGTTGTCCGCGTTTAATAGAGTAACAGAAGAAGCTAAAGCGCTTAGTTGAAAATATCACTATATAAATCGTCGTAAATATCAAAGTTCAAAACACGAATTTTAAATAAATTGTAAATTCTTAAATAAAGAGAGAGTAATGTCTGAATTACATCAACAATGGTATGAGTTTAATGAAGAGACAGTTGAAGCGCTAATTGATGATGGCACAGATACTGAACAAGCCCATACAATAGAACATCACTTTGCTAGTAAAAACTTCGATCTTCTAGAAAAAGCAGCAGTGGATGCATTCAAAGCTGGCTACGAAGTTAACGATGCTGAAGAGTTAGTGTTAGATGATGGCGGTACTATTTTCTGTTTTGATGCCATTTCAGAAAGAATGCTCGATATTGAAACCATTAATAAAGATGTGGATACACTACTTAAAATATCGAGTAAGTACGATATACACTATGATGGTTGGGGTACCTACTTTATGGCCGCAGAAGGTGAAGAGCCAGAAATTAGGTATGATGACGAATAAGAAAGGTGTAATCATTTAATGATATACACCTTTCTGTTATACCTTTTTATTAAAGTTGTATTATTACTTATAGCTCCTGAATAGCATTAAGTTGTTGCTGGAGCTTTTCTAATTGCATATTCGCATTTGCCAACTTATCTTTTTCTTTATCGATAACAGCTGCAGGCGCTTTATTAACAAAGTTTTCATTACTTAGCTTGCCCTGAGTTCGTTTAACATCAATTGCAAGCTTGTCTATTGCTTTATTTAACCTAGCTAACTCAGCTTCTTTATCAATTAAGCCTGCCATAGGTATTAGAATTTCCATTTCACCAACTAAAGCTGTCGCGCAAGCTGGCAACTCACTATTGTTAGCAACAATTTCAATACTCTCCAACTTGGCCAATAAGGTTAAATAGTTAGCGGTTAATTGTAGTCTAGATAAGTCTTGTTCAGATGCATTGTTAAGCATAATAGACAGCTTTTTAGAGGGGGCTATATCCATTTCTCCACGGATATTTCTAATGCCCACAACAAATGATTTAACCCACTCAATCACATCTTCAGCCTGTTTATCTTTTAATTCACCTTCATATTGAGGGAATGAGTCGGACATAATTGATTGGACATCAACACTATTCGTAGATAGCGGTTGGACTTTTTTCCATATTTCGTCAGTGATAAAAGGCATAATTGGATGTAAAAGCCGCATAAGATGCTCAAGTACGTTAATTAGCGTATGACGAGTTCCTCGCTTCTCTGCCTCAGACGTTGTATCTGAATTTAGTACTGCCTTTGAAAGCTCCAAATACCAATCGCAAAATTGGTTCCAGGTAAATTCATATAAATTCTGTGCTGCAACATCAAATCTATATTGAGAAATTGAATCCTCAAATACCTTCAAAGTGTCTTGAAACCTTGACCAGATCCATTTATCAAATACACTAAGTTGTAATTCTCCACCATTCTTGCCCGTGTCGAAATCTTCTGTATTCATTAAAACAAAACGTGTCGCATTCCAAATTTTATTGCAGAAGTTTCTATATCCTTCCACTCTATTCATATCGAAATTGATATCTCGACTAGTCGATGCCATAGCAACAAATGTAAAGCGTAATGCATCGGTTCCATAAGCGGCAATCCCACCCTCGAACTGCTTTCTTGTTGTTTTCTCGATTTTCTTAGCGATTTGTGGCTGCATCATGCCACTAGTTCGCTTCGTTACTAGTGATTCAAGATCAATACCATCTATTAGATCTATTGGGTCTAATACGTTGCCTTTAGATTTAGACATTTTATCGCCGTTTTCATCCCGAATAAGACCTGTAATATAAATCTCTTTAAAAGGTATCTTGCCAGTGAACTTTTTCGTCATCATAACCATTCTAGCTACCCAGAAGAAAATAATGTCGAACCCTGTTACTAGGACTGAGCTAGGTACAAAAGTGTCTAATTCAAGTGTTTTTTCAGGCCATCCCATAGTAGCAAACGGCCATAAGGCAGAAGAAAACCATGTATCCAGTACATCATTGTCTTGCTTGAGCTCTATATCATTTGCTAATGAATACTTAGTGCGAACATCTTGCTCATCTTTCCCAACATAAATATTACCTTGTGTATCAAACCAAGCAGGGATCCTATGCCCCCACCACAGTTGTCGAGAAATACACCAATCTTGAATGTTATACATCCACTGATAATAGGTTTTATTCCAGTTTTCTGGGACAAATTTAATTTCGCCTGACTCAACCGCTTCTATCGCTGGTTTAGCAAGTGACTCAACTGCAACATACCATTGGTCGGTTAAATAAGGTTCAATTACTACACCCGTTCTATCACCTCGTGGTACCTTCAATTTATGCGGTTTTATTTCAATCAGTAAACCTAGTTCTTTTAGTGATTCAACCACTTTTTCGCGTGCCACAAATCTATCTAGGCCTTGATACTCTTGTGGACAAGTTTCGTTAATTTTGGCTTCATCAGTAAAAATATTATGCATAGGCAGGTTGTGGCGTTTACCCATATCATAATCATTAAAGTCATGTGCAGGTGTTATTTTTACGCAGCCAGTACCAAACTCTGGATCGACATAGTCGTCTGCAATAATTGGGATCTCTCGTTCTGTAATAGGGAGTTTTATTGTTTTACCTATTAAGTGTTTGTATCTATCATCTTCAGGATGCACAGCTACAGCGGAGTCACCTAACATGGTTTCAGGTCGAGTAGTGGCGACAACAATTGCCCCTGTACCGTCTGATAAAGGATAAGACATATGCCACATAAAACCGTCTTCATCTTCATTTACTACTTCAAGATCTGACACTGCCGTTAATAGTACAGGATCCCAATTAACTAAACGTTTACCTCTATAAATCAGCCCCTCATCATAAAGCTGAATAAATACTTCTTGCACAGCTTTAGATAAGTTTTCATCCATAGTAAACACTTCACGAGACCAATCAGGTGATGTACCTAACCTACGCATTTGTTGCGTAATGTTTCCACCCGATTCTTCCTTCCATTCCCACACTTTTTCCAAAAAGCCTTCTCTGCCAAGATCATGTTTGGAAACACCCTTTGCATCAAGTTGTCTCTCAACTACCATTTGCGTGGCAATGCCTGCGTGGTCAGTACCGACTTGCCAAAGTGTATTGTCACCTTTCATTCTATGGTAACGGGTTAATGCATCCATAATGGTATGTTGAAATGCATGCCCCATATGAAGATTACCAGTTACGTTTGGTGGTGGCAGTAAAATACAATAGGGATCACCCTCTCCACTATGTTTAAACAAGCCCTGCTCTTCCCAATGTTGGTAACATGCTTGTTCTACTTTATGTGGATTAAATGTCTTTTCCATTAAAAATGCTCTTATAGATTAGTTTGCGGCCAATTAGCCACTTAGATAGTGTTGTATTCAAGCTGTAATCCAGCTTGTTTATATAGTTTGTAGCGATCTCGTGCTTTAGCTTTCAACGTGTATTCATTTGGTACAAAGTCAATTATGGTGCCAATTCCTTGATTATAATTAATCATTGACTGAGATAAACAGATGACCACTTGTTTGTTCTTTAGCTGTTTTTGTTGACTGTATACAGATTGCCATATTATTTGAGCCGGCGTACCCATTTCAGGGCCTTCTCCATACAAATTATGGGGAATAAACTTATCAGCCGGTTGATCCCATAAATGTTCATCTAGCATTTCAGCTTGCGCTTGAGATTCACAAATAATCGTCACACGCTTCCGCTTTTGTATAAATTCATACGTAAGCTTTGCCGTAAGCGTAATTTCAGGCTTAACTGCGGAAGCTGAATCAGTAGACGCTTCATTTAACGCATAAAAAGAAACAAGTGTCTGCATATTATATTATGTGCTTATTCGTCTATAGCAATATTTGCTTTGTTCATTAAGAACTGAGTTAGCATTGGTACTGGCCGCCCTGTGGCGCCCTTTTTACTGCCGCCAAGCCAAGCTGTACCAGCAATATCCAAGTGTGCCCATGTGTATTTGCGAGTAAATCGAGACAAGAAACAAGCGGCCGTTATTGTGCCAGCAGGTCTACCACCCAAATTTGACATATCTGCAAATGGACTTTCTATCTGATCTTGATACTCGTCCCATAATGGTAAACGCCAAGCTTTGTCAGAACTTTGTTCAGACGCATTAACTAATTCATGGGCAAGCGGATTATGTTGGCTTAAAACAGCAGTTGCATGTTTTCCTAATGCAATTACACAAGCCCCCGTTAACGTCGCGATGTCTATTACTAATTCAGGGTCAAAACGTTCAACATAAGTAAGCGCATCACATAATACTAAACGCCCTTCAGCATCGGTGTTTAGCACTTCCACCGTTTGACCTGACATAGTAGTTAACACATCTCCGGGACGATAGGCGTTTGCATCCGGCATGTTTTCACAACCTGCCACTACGCCAATAATATTAATTGGCAAATTCAATTCAGCAACGGATTGCATCACACCTAAAACAGATGCAGCGCCACACATATCATATTTCATTTCGTCCATCGCATCAGATGGTTTAATTGAAATACCACCAGAATCAAACGTTAATCCTTTACCAACAAGAACATAAGGGCGTTCGCCTGCTTTACCACCATTATGAGTAATGACGCTCATAATAGATTCGTTTACTGAACCTCGGCCTACCGCTAAATATGTATGCATACCTAGCTGTTCCATCTTTTCTTCATTAATAACATCTAGTTCAAGACTGTCATATTCTTGAGAAAGCAGTGTGGCTTGCTCACTCAGATATTTAGGATTACAAATATTTGGTGGCATATTGCTCACATCTTTGGCAATTTTCACTCCTTTACTAATAGCCTCTGCGTGATCTATTGCACGTTCACCTAAAGGTAGCTCTTTTCTGCTACTTAAATTAAACACCATTTTACGCAATGGGCGTCTAGGCTCACCTTTTTTTGTTTTTAATTGTAAAAAGCTATATACCGATTCATTGGCGGCTTCCACAGCCTGTCTAACTTTCCAATATGTATCTCGACCCTTAACATGCAGTTCTGTTAGGAAGCTTACGGCCTCCATAGAACCTGTTTCATTCAGAGTTTTTATAGTTTTTGCAACAATTTGTTTGTACTGACGTTCATTTAACTCGCGTTCTTTACCGCAGCCAACCAAGAGTACACGTTCACTTAATACATTTGGAACATGATGCAATAAAAGCATTTGGCCAGCTTTACCTTCTAAATCACCACGCCTGATTAAATTACTAATATAACCTTCACTAATCGCGTCTAATTGTTCAGCAACTGTTGTTAGTCTTCTTGGTTCAAAAACACCCACAACAATGCAGGCACTTCTTTGTTTTTCTGGACTACCACTTTTTACACCAAATTCCATGATTCACCCCGGCAATACTGCCATTATTATTTTATTATCTGTCGACATTAATGCGATTAAAGTTATTTGTTGTTATTATATTTTTGCAAAATATCTTTGTGCTAAACTAGTAAATTGTGCACATTACAACTTTAAACATTCATTTATACTAAGTTTACTGAAATAACGCTTATTATTCATTAAAAAACACCATTTAAGTAAAAAAGAAACTATCTAAACATGCTCATTTTTCGATACTTACTTCGCGAAACATTTAAATCACAACTAGCTGTGTTTTTTATACTCATGTCAATTTTTATCACGTTGCGTTTTGTCAGAATATTAGGTGACGCAACTGATGGAAATGTACCTGCCGATTTAGTGTTAGGTTTCATTACACTTTATAGCCCAGTTTTAGCATCACTTGTACTGCCCATCAGTCTATTTTTGGGAATAATGCTGGCTCACGGTAGACTATATGTAGATAGTGAAATGACCGTTCTTAAAGCTTGTGGTGTAAGTGAATGGTATGTCACTCGTGTAACACTCTTTGTATCGCTTATTGTTGCAGTGGCAACAGGAGTTGTTACGCTGTATTTAGCACCCTTGGCAATGGAGAAGGAATATCAACTACAAGAAGATGCAGCATCAAAATCAGGATTGGCTGCCGTTGTTCCTGGCAGATTCCAGAAAACAGGCAATGACAACTCGGTCATTTTCGTGCATGAATTCGATAACGAACAAGAAATTTTAAGAAAAGTTTTTTTAGCTAAACCCAGCGACACAAATAATGGCATACACGTTATTTACTCTGAAACTGGACGCATACAACAAGGTAACTTGGGCGAGCAGCAGTTGGTGCTTGAAAAAGGCACACAATATGAAGGGACAACAATCACAACAGACTATCAAATTGTGCAGTTTGATCAATATGCAGTTGTAATAGATCCGGTGAACACTGAAGAGGCAAGAAGAAAAGTTGTAGCGGTACCAACAAATGAGCTCTTAAAACTTTATTCAATAGAAGCAAAAGCCGAACTCCAGTGGCGGTTAGCAATTCCACTTTCACTGCCATTTTTGGTTCTAATAGCTGTACCAATGAGCGCGGTAGACCCAAGGCAAGGACGATTTGGTAAAATGTTGCCAGCATTGTTGCTGTATCTAGGTTATTTTTTATTGCTATTAGCAAGTAGAAGAATAATGGAAGATGGCAACCTACCAAGCTTTATAGGGTTGTGGTGGGTACATCTAGTTATGTTTTTAGTTGGTACTGGCCTGATTGCAAAAGATAGGAAAACAGGCGCTATAGTTAGACAAATATTCACAGTAAAAAAGGGAACAGTCGAATAGTATGTTTAAAATTATAGATTTATATATCGCCAGAACCTTATTCGGATCCATAGCCGTCACATTATCCGTACTCATAGGCTTAAGCGCACTCATCAAATTTGTTGAGCAATTACGACGTGTTGGACAAGGTGATTACGACATGACTTTGGCCGGCTTGTATGTCTTACTGAGTCTTCCTCGAGAAGTGGAGCTTTTTTTACCAATGGCAACACTATTAGGTGCACTGATAGGAATGGGCTTGCTAGCGCAAAGTAGCGAATTAGTAGTTATGCAAGCAGCGGGATTATCAAGAACAAAGATCACACTTAGTGCTACTAAATCTGTTGTTATTATAATTATAGCCGTTATGGCATTAAGTGAATGGGTTACACCACAGAGTGAATCGAAAGCAAAGCAGATTAGGACACAAGCACTTTCAGGCGGCAGTGTTTTAGCTTCAGGTAATCTGACTTGGGCCAAAGACGGTAATAATTTTGTCAGTATAGGTCAAGTATTGGACCAGAGCACTCTACAAGAAATCAGCATTTATGAATTCAATAATGATTTAGACTTGGTTAAAGTTAAGAGTGTTGAACAAGCAGTTTTCGACCAGTCAAAGTGGTTAATATACGGTGTTCAAACAGTAGAATTTTCTGAATCTAGAATTTCTACAAGCTACAACGTTAGTGAAATATGGGATAGCTCAATTACACCAGATAAACTAGGAATTGTTGCTATTAAACCCGAAGCTTTGTCTATAGCAGGCTTATATGAATATGTCGCTTATTTACAGAATAATGGTCAAGAATCTGCAAGATACGAATTGGCATACTGGAGAAAAATTTTACAGCCTTTTACTGTGGTAGTTATGTTATTGACTGCTATGTCATTTATTTTTGGCCCATTGAGGTCAGTATCAATGGGAGCAAGAACTTCCATGGGTATACTAGCGGGCTTTGCTTTCTTTATAAGCAATGAAATTTTTGGGCAAGCAGCACTCGTATTTCAACTAGCCCCAATAATTGGAGCTGTTTTACCAAGCTTATTATTTGCGGTAGTAGCGACGTACTTATTAAAGCGTTAGTAATTCTCTAAGTCCAATTTTTATGATGATTTTGTGCTTTAGATAATACTAGCATTTGCGTGCCTGCAATTCTGTCTTGTAATGATTGCTTGTTTTTATAATCGAATAACACTAGCAATGTTCCAATGCCCCCTAAAGAGCATATTAGGCGCAGAAGTAATCTAGTGTAGCCAATAGGTACTGATTGCTTTGTACTAAAAAGGCGCAATCTCCAAGCTCTCATCCCTAATGTTTGCCCGCCATTTTTCCAAAAATACAGGAAAAAACCAACAACCCAAGTCAGTACCCACAATTGTATAACTAATGAGTAAATGAACGAACTTTGGATAAGGTCGCTAACGTGCTCAAAACCTTGTTTAGACAGCATTCCATTTTCCAATAATGCAGTTAAGATAGCAGTAATAACGATAGCGGCTAGCAAACCTATAGCAACTGCTATTAACGCATCATAAACCATGGCTGCAAGTCTTCTAAAAAAACCGGCTCTAACTAATTCTGTATCTGTCATAAATGTGAAAAGGTAAAAAAGCTAAATTATTGAACGATAGTACCACTTTTTAAAATAAGACAAATGGTAGTTTTACTGATTGCAGTTAAATTAACCAATTAGGTGTAAATAAGACTTGATAGAATATATAAGACGACTATAATTCTGGTTCGTTTTTACAACGATACCAAACATACACTGCCAGAGTGGCGAAATTGGTAGACGCAGCGGATTCAAAATCCGCCGGTAGTAATACTGTGCCGGTTC
>DDIL01000051.1 GCA_002338515.1 Glaciecola sp. UBA1851
TTCCCTAACGGCCTATTATGGCCCGGTGCGAACGCAGGTTTAGCTGTCGTCGGTTCAACCTGTTGTGCCATCATGTCATACTCTTTGCAACTCTTTACTCTATACCCTGAATCGACTGCTTTAACTTGTGTTTATCGCGCTGGCATAACGCGGTATGCGGTGCCATTCGACAATATTGACCAAATTATCCTTGCGTGTTTAGCGGCCAGCGCTACGGCTGCTTTGTTAAAACCACGTCGTTCTTTAACTGCTTTGACCCATAAGCTCTTTCGATCACTTTTCTTCTCAACAAATCGCATGACAGCACGAGCTCCATGTACCAATAAGGTTCGCAAATAAACATCGCCTCGTTTTGTAATTCTGCCTAAACGATTCTTTCCTCCTGAAGACCATTGCCGGGGAACTAATCCTAACCATGCGGTAAACTGTCTGGCGTTTTTAAATTGCCCAATATCACCCACGCTGGCTAACAACGCAGACGCAGTCAGCGGACCCACACCTTCAATTTCCATCAAGCGTTTTGCGTCCTCATCTTGTTGCACCTGTATTGTAATATCACGTTCATACTGTGCAATTTCACTGTCCAGGTCACACAGGCGTCTATATTGTCTGTGGATCAATGTTCGAAGCAGGTGTGGCAATCCATTTTCTGCATCCTCCAGCAACTCGGGCAGTAGCATGCGTAGCTTTTCACGTCCCAGAGGCAGCACTTCGCCAAACTCCATTAATAGCCCCCGTATTTGGTTGACCAACGCTGTGCGTTCGGAAACCAGAAGGGCGCGAATTCGGTGCATCGCCAATATGGCTTGTTGCTCTTCGTTTTTTATCGCTACAAACCTCATATCAGGCCGGGAAGCAGCTTCACATATTGCCTGTGCATCATTCTGGTCATTCTTATTCCCTTTGCGATACGGTGCCACAAACTGTGGAGCTATCAACTTCACCGTATGGCCTAATTTTATTAATTCTCTGGCCCAGTAATGAGCACTGCCGCAACTTTCCATTGCGACAATACAAGGCGGTAAATGAACAAAAAACGGTAAAAGGTCGGCACGTTTTATCGTCTTTCGAAGTGCTGGTTTTTCATGCTCATCAACACCATGCACATCAAAAACATTCTTGGCTAAATCCACCCCAATACGCATAATAGTCATAGGACTCTCCTCATTGATTAACGATATTTACCTTAATCATGGCACATCGATGCCGATTGTGAGGGGAGTCCATCCCATTTCCCTATTTATCGCGAGTCGTAAATTCAACTCCGAAGTGTACGACTCACAAAATTATGCCGTCATACGGTATTCAGTTTTTAGAATTTATTGATAATTTTCTTGTATATCCTTATTAGCATCGAATCTTTCTGCTTTTTAAACTGAGGTTTGTAGATATTTAGAGCTTCATTTTCATTTGCAATTTCATATGGATGTTTTACATTCTGCTGCCAAGACATATCAGAACCCAAGTGAAATGTAAGCCTTTCAGTTTTAATCCAGATTGGATTGATTGAGTGTTCTTCGACTTGAGATTTTAAAACCTGTCCTATAGGTGGGAAGCCAATGAAAACATTATTTAAAACAAGTTTTGGTATAATGCAACGCTTGAAAACTACACAGTCAATTCCTATGTGATGTTTTCCCTTTTGTCTGAATATATCGTCTGGATTAAAATAACTAATATTTTCTTCATCAACTACTTTAGGAATGTCAATTCTATTTATTGTTATAGCATCATGACCTTTATCTATGAGTTCTTTTATTCTTATATAAAAATTGGGGAAAAGACCGATATCCAGATTAGTATAAATTAAAAATTCGGCCTTAGATTGTTTGTAAGCGGCATCTAATATGTCTATTAATCTAGGTAGTGGCTTTGGGGGAACGTCTTTAAGAGAAGGTATAAATTCGAAAGCATAATGAGATATAGGTGTAAGTTCTATAAACCCTTCGCTTGGATTAATGTTTTCTGACTGGTGTTTGATGCTTAGTAATTCAACATTGACTTTTCCAACTGCCTTATTTTTTGCATCTAGCATTGTCTGCATTGTTACCGGTTGCGCAATGTGAAGATATGATTTTTTTTTGGTTTCGTTAATCTCAGTAATATTAATTACGTGTGCTATCACTTTTATTCCTTCTTAATAATCTAATAGTATTTTGTTTTTACAACTAGAAATTAGTGCCTTCTTTGCATAACTATATTTTTCCTGAAGCAATTCATATTCACCTGATGTAAATTCGACATTATCATATTGGCTCGTCGAATTTTTTATTTCACCGGCCATAAGGTGTCCAGAATGGTCACCTGTATTACCTTTCCCTGTTAATTTCTGTTGCTTAAATTTAGGTGTTAATTCACTATTTAAATGTAAAAGTTCAGATAAACTGGCTAGTGTCTCTTCAGTGGAATCTCTTATCGCATCCGCATCGATATAGATATATGAGTACACTTGTTTGGCTAAGTTTGATAGTGTAGAAATCCTTTCTATATAGTATTCCATTGCGCCCTGTTTAGTTGAGAACTTATGACTAGGGTCTACTTTTTCATAGAGCTTTACAATACTTGGAATTGTTTTGATGGGGGATCTGAGACTAAATATCGGGACAACATTTTCTCTATTGAGAATGCTTTCAGAGACGTGATGTTCTGAGTGTAAGACTTTATCGAAAAAATATGTGCTGCCGTCTTTTATTTTGTGGTTTTCCGAAAACAATAGTTTTTGACGAATTAGGCTTTTCCACGAATAGTAGCCGATATGCATTTCGTAGTAGCCATTTATTTCTTTGTGGTCACCTAGGACATGCCCAAACAAGCTCGTATTAGCTCGCATATGGCTTAATAGTAAAATATGCCTATATGACTTTATTACGGTGGGCTGTTTTATAATCGTTAGTGCATTATTAAATAGATTCACTCGTGGTTCCTTTCACATCTTCACCCCAGTTTAGGCTTAGATTTTAGCCACAAAATTAAAGTGTAGAATGCCCATTTCAGGCTAAATCGACTGCTTAGTGCACATAATGCAAAATGGTAAGCTGTTGTATATTGTTCACGTTCTAATGCATCTTCTGCTAGTTTTTTCAAAGTCATACTTTTTTCCCATTTAAATCTTGAACGTGGAGATAAGCAGTAACAGAGTGATTTGTTGACTAACTGTAACTGGTAAAGTAATTTTACTTTTCTATCAATAGAAGTGGATGCAGTGTTTCTTTTCGGGATATAGTGCCTAGACGAAAGGTGGTCTGTCACTAGTACTCTTCGGCAATTATTAAGTGCTCTGAAATAAAACTCTTTGTCTTCTTCATAGCGAAGAGACTCATCGAAACCGCCAGTCTTGTCGAATAGTTTCCGTTTCAGGGCAAGGCAATTAAGATGGCAAAAATTTCCTTGATTCAGTAACGTAAGTGAATCGACAAGGTACACTCCTGGGGATTCTGAGCTAATCGCAATTGACTTGTAGTTAACTTTTTCTAACCATATGCCGTTTTGTGCGGCGATTACCTGTTTATTTTCGCTTTTTACGGCTTCTTGTTGGGATATATAAACATCTGCTTGTTTATTGAGGTTGATGTATTTATGAACATTTGACAAGTGTTGGTCATCTATCCATTCATCATCATCATCGAGAAATGCAATAATGCTTCCCTTAGATTGAAATACGCCATAATTTCTTGCTGCGCTAGGGCCAAAAGAAGAAACTCCCTCAGGTGC
>DDIL01000167.1:0-29708 GCA_002338515.1 Glaciecola sp. UBA1851
TGAGTTTCACGGCCAATCACTTATGTTTGAGGCAATTCAGCGGTCTTCCATGACATATAGCTGCTAATATGTTTTCTTTATTAAATTAGTAAAAAAGTGTAGTTAAACCGTGATATTGCTCTTTACTTCTTGCTTGTAATGCTAAAATATCCAATTCCTTTTCATTAGCAAAATGCTTATCCCAATGTTCTAGTTTTGGTTTCATTAATTTAAACCAAATAGGGGGGACTAACGCAATAAATACGGTTGAAATATAGCCACTTATCATCATTGGTGCGTCAGGCATTGGCTGTAACTTTTCAAATGGGACTGATGCTTGCGCATGATGGTGTGAATGACGAGGTAAATTGAACATTGACCAAGTGCTTATTCTATTATTCGCATTCCATGAATGCTTAGGTTGTACTCGTTGTCTTGGATCCCTTACTAAACCATAATGTTCAATGTAATTAGCTACTTCCAATAATATTTTTGCCATTATCCCTATTAACAGCATTAGTAATAGCCCCTGCCAACTCGCTAATAAAAGTACGAATAACAAATAAATAAGGCTCATGGCGTAACCTCTTAAGCATTTGTTATGATATGAGAACATAGATTTCTTTTTTCTACCTAAGCGTTTCTTTTCAATTAACCAAGCAGAATGATTGCTACCAATAGTTGCGTATAATATGTGTGTATATACATTGCGTCCGCGCGGCGCAGTAACCGGATCTTCTTCTGTTGCGACTTTTACATGGTGATTAAAAACATGCTCTATAGAAAAGTTAGCATCGAAGCTAAAACAAAGAAGCCATCTACCGTAAATTACGTCAAATGTTTTACCCACTCGGTGAACGAGTTCGTGAGCTACGACAGTAGCGATAGTCGTTAAAATAAAACCACTAAGTGAGATGGCAAAGAATAAATCAATGTACGACGTATTAGCTTTCGCTAATATAAAGTCATAGCCAGTAAAATTACTCAGCCATTGCATTATTGGCCATTGATTAGGTGTGACTAACCATAAGCAACACGTAATTAACAGGATACTTAATGGTAATGAACCATACAGCATTAAATTTATAAATGTTTTATTGCTTAAATTAGGGGTAGATATATCATTTCCTAGCAATGCGTCGCCTAAAGCATAAAATAGAACAAAACTGATGAAACCAATTACGATAAAATAATCAGCCAGTAATAAACCCGCGCAACTCAATAAAGCGACTAGGTAATAATGAAAAAATTTCAAGTAATGCAACATAATGTTCTCCTGTGATTGTGGGAACAGTTTGCTTTACTTATTTAATCTGTGTGATGACTGCATTCGACATAAAAGAGTCATTTACTGCCATGTGGCAAAATATGACATATGTGAGTCATTTGTCGCCAATTGGCCAAAAGGGTATATACATGCCAGCAAATCTATACCATCATTAGCAAATGAAAGAATCAACACAACCTATTCCTGTTTATTATTTGGGGCACTTAGTCGATAGTTTAGCCTCTCATAGTTTTCCTATAAATGCTTGGTTGCACAACCAAGGTATTCAAATTGAACGATTAGTAGAGCCTGATACTAAAATTAGTGCTAATCAGTTAGATAAGCTTATGAGTGAGGCGCTCAAATTAAAAGGTTTAGAAGCCTTAGGTTTAGATATTGGTTCACGCCTGCAAATAGCTCATCATGGTACGTTTGGCTTAGCGCTATTAAATTGCGAGAATTTCTCTCATATTTTAGAGTTTGTAAGACGATATTTGGTTATTCGCATTCCCTTTATTGAATTAACTATTTTAGAAGAGGACGATCGAATTGTCGTTCTAGCAAAAGATACCCACTGGGAAGGAAATTTACATCGGTTTGTAATTGAGGCCGTTAGTGGCGCTTTTTTTAATATATTCTTGGCGTTAAAGCAAAAGATACCTGAATTAGCCCTAGAGTCGATATTATTCGATTATTCAGCTCCAAATTATGTGTCAAAATATGATAGGTTTAAAGGTGTCAATTTACAGTTTGATCAGGCGTATTGTGGGATTACTTTTAATAAAAGCTTACTCAAAATTGCTATTCCTTACGTGGATAAACTCAGTTTTTTGCAAGCGCAACAAGCCTGCCAACAAGAACTTGATAAATTGATGCAGTTTTCTACATATAAAGGGAAAGTTCAGCAATGTTTAATGCAATTTCAAAATAAACGGCCTACTCTGCAAGAGGTCGCTGATAATTTAAACGTTAGCAACAGAAGTTTGCACCGTTACTTAACAAATGAACAAACGAGTTTTAAGTTGTTGTTAGATGAACATCAGGCACGTTTAGCAAAGCAATTTTTAGTCACGCATGGTTATACCGTTTCACAAACGGCAGCAAGCTTAGGTTTTATTGATATCGCTAACTTTAGACGAGCATTTAAACGTTGGTACCAATGTACGCCAACTGAATTTTTAGAAAAAGCAAAGAAGAACTAACTTGGTAACCAATTACGAATTTAATCTATGCTCAAACAAACAATGAAGATGCATTTCGCACATGCAAATGGTTTTCCGGCTGGCAGTTATAATAAGTTATTTAACCATCTAAGCCCTCAATTTGAAGTATTTGCATTAGATAAATTTGCACATAATGAGCATTTTCCACTTAATGACAATTGGCAAAACCAAGTAGATGAATTAATAGCCTTCGTTGAGCAACATATCTCACCAGGTGAAAAAGTGGTAGCGGTAGGACATTCATTTGGCGCCGTTACTAGTTATATGGCTGTTTGTCAAAAGCCACATTTATTCTCGCAATTGATTATGCTTGACCCACCACTGATTACGGGATTAGCGCGATATATATTTAGATTTGCCAAATCAAATAAGTTGATAGATAAAATTACACCCGCTGGCATTACAAGTTTTCGTGCTAAATCTTGGAAGCATGGTACTGATTTAGTGGAGTATTTTTCTAAGAAGGCGTTGTTTAAAGATTTCGACAGAGAGTGCCTACAAGATTATGTTAATGCCGTTATTACAGAGCAGGAACAAGATTTAACGTTAAATTTTGATGTGGAAACTGAGGCAAATATATTTCGAACTATTCCTCATAATTTGCCAAACTATTACAATAAACTGACCGTCCCAACCACTTTAATTACAGGTAAATTTTCAGACGTATGTGTACCTGTATTATATAAGCCATTTCTAAGAGGAAATAAGGAAATTAAGCATAGAATTTTTCCAACAGGGAAACATATGTTTCCCTTGGAATTCCCAGTTGAATTGGCTGCCGTATTGAATGAATTAATAAAAAATGATTAATCTAAGGCCGCAATCATTTCTTTGGTAACTAGCACTACGCCATTTTCAGATACTCTAAAGCCCCGTTCTCTGTCAAAGTCATGATTTAGTCCCACTTCTGTATTAGCCGGAAGTGTTACACCTCTATCAATAATTGCTTTGCGGATTTTACAATTTGCGTTAATGACCACGTTAGGCAAAATAACGGACTCTTCCACTGTAGTTTGCGAAAACACTTCTACATTAGAAAAACAAATACTTCTGTTTATACTTGCACCAGAAATAATGCAGCCACCCGACACTAGTGAATTTAGGGCTTCACCTTTTGCATTATCTGATTCCCGCACAAATTTAGCGGGTGGCAACTGTTCTTGATATGTCCAAATTGGCCACATTTTATCGTAAAGGTTTAACTGAGGAACAGGCGCAACTAATTCCATATTTGCTTCCCAAAAGCTATCTAGTGTGCCCACATCACGCCAATATGAGTCATTTTTAGCACTCTTTTTGAAGTCAAAAGCACATACTTTAAAGTTGTCAATAATGCTCGGAATGATGTCCTTTCCAAAATCATGATCAGAGTCTGGATTATTCGAGTCTTTTTCTAGTTGTTCTAATAAAAAATCTGTATCAAACACATAATTACCCATTGATGCTAAACATGAATCCGGGTCGTCATGTAAAGGAGTAGGGTGACTAGGCTTTTCAACAAAACCAGTTACTTGATTACTTTCATCAACGCCAATTACGCCAAACGCGTCTCTAGCTTGTTCGATTGGTACAGACATACAACTTACCGTCATTTTTGCACCAGATTCTACATGTTGAGCTAGCATTGGACCGTAATCCATTCTATATATATGGTCACCTGATAAAATCATTACATATTTAGGTAGTTCAACCCTAATAATATCAATGTTCTGATACACGGCGTCGGCAGTACCCTGATACCAATCTTCAGAAAAACGCTGTGAAGCAGGTAACACCTCAACAGATTCCCCTAATTCTTTTTTAAAGTGTCCCCACCCCCTTGCTAAATGTCGTATTAAAGAGTGAGACTTATATTGGGTTAAAACGCCTATATTTCGAATGCCAGAATTAATGCAATTTGATAGTGGAAAATCAATAATCCTAAATTTACCGCCAAAATAAAGTGCAGGTTTTGCGCGCCAGTTAGTGAGTTCATGTAATCGTGAACCTCGCCCTCCAGCCAGCACTAATGCGTATGTATCTCTAGTTAAATTACTGATGTAACGATTATTATGATTTTCCATAGCGACTTCTTTTAGTTGTAATGTTATGTGTGGACTTTACCTTGTAGCTAGTGTTGGTAATACCTTGTATTGCTCCATTTTCTCCAACAACTACACCGGCATAATACTAAAGTAATAAAAAACTGTGATTTAGTAAACAGTTTTGTTTTTAACTTACCCGTTAATTAATATTTTTATTTCTATTTTTACGCATTATCTATCATTTTTAGTTGTGACATGATCAACGGTTCTTGCTTTGTAGTATTAATTTACATGATTTTAAAAAGGAGCATTAGTTGCTGAGTCCCTCAAGGCGTATCGGTTTATCCTTAATTATGACTAAATTAAGTGATGTTTTATTATCTCCAAAAACCACGCTACCCGCTTTATTAACCGCTGCAGGTGCACCTAGTTTTTTTACTTCAATACTCGTGCCGCTGCGAGAATCTTGTGCTTTGCTACCTCAGGCGATAATGTCACAAGTGTTGTCATCTTATCCGAATAGGCATAGAGCATGGCGCATTGGTTTTATTATGCAAATAATAGCGACTGTTTTGATGCTAGTGTTTGGTCTTTCATTAACCTCCTTTTTAGCGGGCATAGCAGTAGTAAGCAGTTTAACTCTGTGGAGCTTAAGTAGAGCACTTTGCTCACTTACAAACAAAGATATTCAAGGGACACATATAGATAAAGGTAATAGAGGTAAGCTAATAGGAAGTGCAGCCACTATTTCAAGCACCTTTAGTATCACGGTGGGTATTTTGGCACTTCTATATGGAAATTTATCGCAAAGCGCAGATACGTCCTACATCATAATATTAGGTTTTGTGGCTGTGTTTACTCAAATAACATGCTTGTTTGTTATGTGGCCGCTTAAAACAGTTGTTGATATTAGTCGCAATAATGATACAAAAAATAAAACAAGTAAGACAGGAGGGAAGGACCGTTTAAAAATAGTCTCTTTATTTAAAGCACATAAACTTAAAGCGTTGTTAGAAATGTCTACTACATTGAAAACATTTATCTATGCGCGCTCGTTCATGTCAAATTCTGCATTAATGGCCCCTGTATTTACGTTAGCTTATACAAAAGACCCAATGAGCATATTGGCATGGTTAATTATTGCTCAGGCAAGTGCGGGTTTTGTATCTTCATATATTTGGGGCAGAGTGTCTGATAAAAGTGCGTTGCTTTCTATGCAAATAGGTGCACTGTTGGCTTGTCTATCAGGTGGCGTGCTCTTATCGAGCCTTATATTTTATTCGCAATATGTTGGTTTTGCATGGTTCATAGTGAGTTTGTTTTTTATTCTAAATATCGGTCACAATGGTGTAAGAACTGGGCGTAAAATATACTCTGTTGATATTGCGGAAGAGCATGAAAGAACGGATTTCGTAGCCAAATCTAATACTTATGTTGGGAGCTTTATTTTGCTTGCTGGTGCAGCCCTTTCTTTGCTGTCTTTGTATAGTTTGCATCTAGTATTAGTAGTGATGATAATGTCTTTATTGATAGGCGCAGCATTAACACTTTCGTTACCCAAAGAAAAATAAGTCCTAAAGCATTAGGCTTGAAGGTAGCTAAGTCCAACTATGAACGCAATGCGATACCGCTTTTAGCTTGATTATGACGATTTAATTTAGTGCTTATGTTATTTCCTACCACTGCCAATTTTTTTAAATTGATACCGGTTTCAATATTCATATTAGTTAGCATATAAATTAAGTCTTCGCTGGCTAGGTTACCAGATGCACCTTTAGCGTAAGGGCATCCACCTAAGCCTGCCACTGACGAATCAAAAGTAGCGATACCTTGTTGAAGGCCAATCAAAACATTTGCTAATGCTTGCCCATATGTATCGTGACAATGTAACGCGAGTTTATTTGCTGGAATTTGCGAAAGCAGTAAATTTAATAATGAATGAGTTTTACCTGCTGTTCCTACCCCTATCGTGTCACCGAGTGATACTTCATAACATCCAAGCTCTAGTAAAGTTTTAGTGACTGAAAGCACTTCGCTCATGCTGACTTCACCTTCATAAGGGCATCCAAGCACGCAACTTACATAGCCTCTAACAGGTATATTGTCTTTTTTAGCTTGAGCGATCACGTCTTTGAATCTAGCGATGCTATCGGCGATGCTGCAGTTAATATTTTTTTGAGAAAAGGCTTCTGATGCACTGGCGAATACTGCGACAGAATCAGCTTTTGCTTTAAACGCACCCTCATAGCCTCGCATATTAGGGGTGAGTGCGCTGTATATAACGCCATCTGTTCGAGTAATTGCCCGAAGAACTTCTTCTGAGTTAGCCATTTGAGGTACCCATTTGGGTGAGACGAAACTACCGGCCTCAATATGATTCATGCCACATTCTGATAAAGCATTAATTAATTCAACTTTGTCTCCAGCGGTTAATACTTGCTTTTCATTTTGCAAACCATCACGCGGTCCAACTTCCACAATGTTAACTTTATTCGGAACATTTAACTGCATAATCAACCTTTTTCATTAAAAATTACGGCCATGAGATAACGCTTTTAATTACCTTTATTCTTGTTTTTCTAACGATACAAGAATATCACTGCCATCCACCAAATCTCCTTTGTTAACAAAGCATTCTTTCACCAAACCAGAGTAGGGCGCTCTTAAACTATGCTCCATTTTCATGGCTTCTACTATTACCAATAAATCGTCTTTCTCAACTGTTTGCCCAGCCTGTACCATTATATCGACTATTGTGCCATTCATTGGCGCAATAATATCACCCGCATGTGCCTCATCAGCATCTGTACCATAGTCTGGCAAAACTTTGGTTATGCATAAAGTACCATATTCCATCTGTATCCAGATATGCTCATGGTTTTCGGCAATGGCATAGCTGCCAGTACCAGATTGTGTTGTCACATATAGGTTATTAGCATCTCTGTGGGCTTTATACCAAGTGTTGCCTGTTGGTAACGCAAGTTCAAAACTTCCATCTTTCAATGCAACTTGTTTTAACTCCAACGCTTGCTGATTAATTTCAAATTTCACGATAGAAGCGTGCGAGTGATTAAGTCTAAAGTTGTTTTGGTTTTCAGAAATTACATTAGCTTCTGATGAAACACTAATGACAGCACTTGCACATAACAAGCTCAATTCACTTAAGTGAGGGGTGTTTTCAGTTCCTTTAAGTGCATCGGCATGCCTTTCAATAAAGTCTGTTGTTAATTGCGCTTGTTGAAACGGAACTGAACTGGCTACTTGAATCAGGTAATCAATATTTGTAGTTACCCCGCATACCATGTACTGCTTTAAGCATCGTATTAACACCGCTAGTGCTTTGTCTCGGCTATCTGAATGCACAATTAGCTTTGCAATCATGGGGTCGTAATAGATAGATACTTCATCTCCGCTTATTACACCTGTATCTACTCTAACTGATGCGCTACCCTCGGGCTCTAAAATTTTGACGAGTCTACCTGTTGAAGGTAAAAATTCATTATTGGGGTCTTCTGCATAAATACGCGCTTCGAAAGCGTGGCCGGTAATATTTAATTCAGATTGAGTTTTTGGCAATACTTCATTGTTTGCCACTGACAATTGCCATTCTACTAAGTCTTCGCCGGTAATAAACTCGGTAACTGGATGTTCAACCTGTAACCGAGTATTCATTTCCATAAAATAAAATGAGCCATCACTATCTAGTAAAAATTCAACTGTGCCCGCTCCAGTATAATTAATAGCGAATGCGGCTTTTAATGCGGCTTCTCCCATTTCTTTACGTAATGATTCTGATAACCCGGGAGCAGGGGCTTCTTCTATGATTTTTTGGTGACGTCGCTGAACAGAGCAATCTCGTTCAAATAAATAAACGCCATTACCATGGTTATCACAAAACACCTGAATTTCGACGTGTCGTGGCTCAGTTAAATATTTTTCAACTAACATTAAATCGTCATCAAAACTGTTTTTTGCTTCACGTTTTGCCGCGTTTAAAGCATCAAAAAATTCTTTATCTGCAAATACTTGGCGCATACCTTTGCCACCGCCACCAGCTGCTGCTTTCAACAAAACTGGATAGCCAATTTCGTTTGCTTTGTCGCGTAAAAAGTCAGGATGTTGATTGCTACCATGATAACCCGGAACCAAAGGCACATTCGCTTCTTGCATAATTGTTTTAGCGGCCGATTTTGAGCCCATTGCTCGAATGGCATCTGCACTTGGTCCAATGAACACAATGTTGTGTTTGGCACATTTTTCGGCAAATGATGCGTTTTCAGATAGAAAACCATAACCAGGATGGATCCCTTGAACACCAAGAGAAATCGCTTTTTCAATAATTAAGTCGCCGTTTAAATAGCTTTGTGATGCCACCGCTGGACCTAAATGTATAGCTTCATCAGCCAATTGCACGTGTTGTGCGTGAATATCTGCGTCTGAATATACCGCCACTGTGGCCACGCCAAGTTTCTTGGCACTACGTATAACTCTACAGGCAATTTCGCCGCGATTCGCAATAAGAATTTTATTAATCATGTGAATGTATCCAATTTGCCGCTCTTTTTTCTAAAAAAGCATTGAGTCCTTCTTGACCTTCGTCTGATACTCGCACCTCAGCAATCATCTCACTAGTTTGTTCTATCATCGCTTCATTAATAGGCTGGTTTGCAACCTTATCTACTATAGACTTAGCCAAAGTAACTGCAATAGGACCATTTTTTAGAATATTGCTTATATGGCTATCCACTTCATTATCTAAATCTTCTTCGCTTACGGTTTCATCTACCAAATTAATGCGGCGTGCTCTGCGCGCTGATATTACCTCGGCCGTCATAAATAAGCGCTTGGCCATTTTAGGACCAACAGCCTCAACAACATAAGGCGAAATTGTGGCTGGAATTAACCCAAGTTTTACTTCACTTAAACAAAATTTGCTCAATTTACTGGCAATGGCTATGTCGCAGCAGGCTATCAATCCAACCGCCCCACCAAATGCACTACCTTGAATTCTAGCAATACTTGGTTTGCTTAAATTATTTAATTTGTTAAGCATGACTGCTAGATTTTTTGCATCGGCTAGATTCTCTGCTTTAGAGTAACCTGCCATTTTTTTCATCCAGTTTAAATCTGCGCCGGCACTAAATGATTTGCCAGTGCTTTGTAATACCATGACTCTAACTGCATGGTTGTTTTCAACGGTATCGAAGCAGTTTGTTAGATCTTTAATAACCTCTTCATCAAAGGCATTATGCAGCTCAGGGCGGTTAAGCGTAACTTTTGCAACCTGATTTTCAATCGTTAGTTCTACATGACTCATGGGTAAATCTCTTCTGTCTTATTGCATGCTTTTAGGTCAACATAACGTGCAATTTTATATTTGTTATCGTTTTAAATGCTGTCGTTTACGATGCTTACTATTACAAATTAGTATCAAATAATTAGTGTAGATTACATTCTGAATATGCCAAAATTTGTATCGTTTACAGGTTTATTATTCGCTGCATGTAATGACATTGAAATCACTTTGCGAGTATCGGCTGGGTCAATCACACCATCATCCCATAGCCTAGCTGATGCATAGTATGGATGACCTTGCTTTTCGTAAGTATTAATCACTGGGCGTTTAATGGCTTCTATTTCTTGGCTGCTTAATGTTTGTCCTTCTCGCTCCGCCTGCATTACTTTTACTTGTGACAACACGCCTGCGGCTTGCTCGCCTCCCATTACGGAAATACGTGAGTTCGGCCACATGAATAAAAAGCGAGGATCGTAAGCGCGACCACACATTCCATAATTGCCCGCACCAAAACTTCCGCCGATCAAAATAGTGATTTTAGGCACTTGCGCGCACGCTACTGCGGTAACCATTTTGGCACCGTGTTTAGCAATACCGCCAGCTTCATATTGTTTACCCACCATAAAACCAGTTATGTTTTGTAAGAAAATTAGAGGGATCTTGCGTTGACAACACAGTTCGATAAAATGCGCACCTTTTTGAGCGCTCTCAGCAAACAAAATACCGTTATTACCTAATATTCCTACTTCAAAACCATCTACTCTTGCAAAACCACAAACTAAAGTGGTGCCGAAAAGTTGTTTAAATTCGTCGAAATGGCTGTCATCAACAACTCTTGCTATGACTTCTCTTACATCATAGGGTTGCTTGCTATCTTTTGGGATCACACCATATATTTCATCAGGTGCATATCTTGGCGGCACTGACACATGTTTAGTTAAATGATTGCCATTAGAACGATTGAGTCTAGCAACGGCATCACGCGCTATTTTTAAGGCGTGTTCATCGTTATTTGCCAAGTGATCAACTACCCCTGAGGTTCTGCAGTGCACATCACCCCCACCAAGCTCTTCCGCCGTGACTTCCTCGCCTGTTGCTGCCTTCACTAAAGGAGGGCCGCCAAGAAAGATTGTGCCTTGCTCTCTAACAATAATCGATTCATCAGCCATAGCAGGCACATATGCGCCACCGGCTGTACATGATCCCATGACAACTGCTATTTGTGGAATGTTTTGGGCTGATAAATTGGCTTGATGAAAGAAGATGCGACCAAAATGGTCTTTATCTGGAAAAACTTCATCTTGACGAGGTAAGTTTGCACCACCAGAGTCAACTAAATAAATACAAGGTAGATTATTTTCAAGTGCAATGGTTTGCGCTCGTAGATGTTTTTTTACCGTTAGCGGATAGTAGGTGCCACCTTTTACCGTTGCATCGTTAGCCACTATCATGCAATCCACGCCGGATACCTTTCCAATCCCTGCAACCACGCCGGCGCAAGGCACATAGTCTTCGTATACTTCCCATGCAGCAAACTGTCCAATTTCAAGGAAATCAGCATTTTTGTCTAATAAGCCATTAATTCTATCTCTAGGAAGCAGTTTTCCGCGACTTAAATGACGTTCACAGGCTTTAGAACCGCCCCCTAATAGTATTTGATTCACTTTGCTTTGTAAGTCTGAAACTTGCGCTAGCATGTGAGATTTATTTGCGGAAAATTCATCCGATTTTGTATTTATTTTAGACTGAATAACAGGCACAAATTGACCCTCATTAATTTTTTATTTAGATTCGGTAAACAACTCTCTGCCAATTAACATTCTTCTTATTTCAGAAGTACCTGCACCAATTTCATACAATTTGGCATCACGCAGTAAACGGCCGGTTGGATATTCGTTAATATAGCCATTCCCGCCAAGCAATTGAATCGCATCTAATGCCATTTTTGTGGCAAGTTCAGCAGAATATAAAATTGCGCCAGCGGCATCTTTTCTTGTTGTTTCACCTCTGTCGCAAGAGCGAGCAACTGCGTAAACATAAGCTCGGGCTGCATTCATTTGTGTATACATATCGGCTATTTTGCCTTGTACTAACTGGAACTCACCAATTGATTTACCAAATTGTGTTCTGTCGTGCACATAAGGAACAACAACATCCATTGCCGCTTGCATCAAACCGAGTGGGCCGCCCGACAACACTAAACGTTCATAATCTAAGCCACTCATTAATACACGTACACCGCCACCCACTTCTCCAATAATATTTTCAGCAGGGACTTCCGCATTTTCAAACACTAGTTCACAGGTGTTTGATGAGCGCATGCCAAGCTTGTCTAGCTTTTGAGCTTGGCTAAATCCAGGCGTGTTTTTTTCTACAATAAAGGCAGTGATACCTTTTGAGCCGGCACTTGTATCGGTTTTTGCATAAATAATAAATACATGAGCATCAGGGCCATTGGTAATCCACATCTTATTACCATTAAGTATGTATTTGTCCCCTTGTTTTTGCGCTTTAAGCTTCATACTAACCACATCAGAACCGGCATTTGGCTCACTCATAGCTAATGCGCCTATATGCTCACCACTCACTAATTTAGGTAAATACTTTTCTTTTTGTGCTTGGCTGCCATTTTTAAACAGTTGGTTAACACATAAATTAGAATGTGCACCATAACTTAGGCCTATACCACCTGATGCACGGCTAATTTCTTCCATAGCAACGGTGTGCGCTAAATAACCCATATCAGAGCCACCAAACTCTTCACTAACGGTCACACCTAGTAAACCCATATCACCAAACTTAGTCCATAATTCATTTGGAAAACTATTGTTTTCGTCTGCTTTTTCTGCAATAGGTGCTATTTCATTTTTTGCAAAGTTGTATACGTGTTCACGCAGCATGTCGACGTCATCGCCAAGGCCAAAGTTAAGTGTAGGATAGGGCGCAGTAATCATTCTATACCTCGTTGTAATAAATCGTTAAGTTCGTCTTTACATCGCGCTTCTACTTCATCTAATTCGTTCATTAACATTTGAATGTCATTAAGTTGTTGCTTCAGTACTGCGCGTTTTTGTTTTGTTAATTCAAGCATAGTTTCTAATTGAATAGCAGAATTTGAGTTTGAATCGTATAGTTCAAATAATGTGCTAATTTCTGCTAATGAGAAACCTAACCGTTTTCCTCTTAAGATTAGTTTTAACCTAACCTTATCTTTTAACGCATATATTCTATTTTGACCTTTTCTAGACGGTGACAACAAACCGTGCTCTTCATAAAAACGAATTGAGCGGGGGGTTATGTCATAATATTTGGCTAATTCACCAATGCTAAAAATTTGTTCAGTCATAGTATTAATTCGGAGGATTTTATTGGAAATGATATTACGTTTACGTTAACGTAAAGTCAATACTTGTAACGAAGTTGTTAAAATAGGAATAAGAGATTGATTTACGCTATAGGTTCATAACGCCATTTTTTGTTTTCTAATAGCACCCTACATTTAGGATATTCTCGCTCAGCTCTGAATATTGCTTTATTCAATTTAATGATTACTCCGGGGAACAATTCTTTATTCGCGATTATTCTCGCGTTTGTTTCATACTGCAGTATTTTATCTTCTAACTCTTGTTTTGCATCTTTGACCCAGTTTAATAAGACTCTTTCGGCGGCTAGTTGATCATTCAGTGCCATGAGTTTTTTCTTCAACGAAGCAGGGATTATTTTATTATTAATGTTTGAAATTTTAATTTCGTGATCGGCATTTTTTCGAGTTAATTCCTTTAATAACTCTACAAGTGCGTCATGACGATTTACTAGTAAATTCATACCTTCACTAAAATCAACATTTAGACTGCTTCCAGAGACTGCACCAACAGTTCCTGCTTTTAAGGTGCCATAACAATTTATGTTACTCGCAAACAAATTACCTAAAGGTTTATCTGGGTTGCCAACAATTACGTTGCCTTTACATTTCACTCTTGAGTAAGCTAATTGTTTTCCAACATTTAAGTCTTTTGCGCATACCACATCTAAACCTTGACCGTGTTGCACAAATACACTGCCATTTGCAAATAAACGACAGTCTTCATCTTGCATTTTACCGGTCGCGCCTTGCGTGATAATAATATCACCACCCGCTCTTAATAATGCCGATTCAACAAATCCATTAATTGTGATATCGCCAGTTGCGATTACTTGCATGTTTTCAGTAACGTCACCATTGACTATAACAGATCCTTTATAGTCGATATTGCCTGTACCAACATTTACACCTTTACTTTCATATGTATCATCAACCGACATGATGTCTTTATCGAACTTTGGCTGACCAGCAATGGTAGCAATAATTGAATTTTCGTCTGACTCGCTAATGGCAGTATTCTCGCCAATTTTAAAATCTTGCCATTCACCAGCAATGGGTGATACGGGTAACCCTGTTATGGTTTTGCCGGGGCGACCTTTAGTCGGAGGCATTCTCCTTGCTACAACAGTATTCGGTGCAACGCTAATAATTTCACCTAAATTGCGCATATCAACTTTACCGCCGTTTGTTTCTTGAGGAGCAAGAATACGATCTAACGCATTTGGTACTAATGGCTCAATAAAAGAATTCTTGCCATTTCTTGGGGGCAGTCCGAAAGCAATAGTGTCGGTGAAATCGGTGTTTGGTTCACCTTCCAAAGCTTGGGTGATTAGTTGTTTTATGCGTTTAACGCTTAGGCCACGTTTGATTTGTTGTAATGCCGCTAACTTTTTTATTTCATTTAAGCTAGGTACTGCGTTAGTTGAACCTTTTGAAATAGTGAGGTTAGCCGACATTTGGTCACTGGCTATACTAATCGTTATTTCAGCTCGTTTTATTTTGCCAACAACTTCGGTAATTACTGAATCATTACCTTCCAATTGTGCCTGATTCGCCTGTTCAACAAGTGATAGGATTGCATCTTTGGATAAGCTGAATTCACTATATTCAGAGTCTAAAATAAACGTTTCAAATTGAGTCAAATCAATTTCTTGTTCAAGCATCAGTGTATCAACAGTTGCTATTAACTGTTGTTTGCCATTACCTAGTTTTAGAGAAACACCTTTCATTAATTGTCTTCCACTTTATATGCTGCAAGTTCGACACGGAAAATGACTATGGCTGATAAATCCAATTAGTGCCCTCTAGCACTAATTGACAAGCCTTATACTCTTTTTTCGCTGACCAACTTTTATTGTGAAGTTTTACGTTTACGCCTGGGTAGATTTTTTCTGTTGCAACCACCTTAGCTTCATCATAAAAAGCTTTAAGCCTATCTTTATAATCATCCTTGTTAATTCTAAGCCAATTTAGAAAAACACGCTCTAACTCCAATTCTTTATTAAGTGAAGCTAGTTTTTCGTTATACGAGTCGTCTGGTTTCCTATTATGAATATTAGACACCTTTATTTCATGATCGGCATTTTTACTGGCTAAGTCATCAAACAGGTCATTTAGCGATTCTGATTTAGTTTGAAGCTCTTCAAACCGACTGGTGTAGTCGATTGTTAGATTACTGCCAGAAATTGCACCTAAATGTCCAGCCATGACGGCTTTGGCACAAAACACACTGCTGGCAAATAACTTTCCGCGCGGCTTGCGAATATCGCCCACCACAACATTGCCTTTACTATGTACTTCAGAGTAGGCGAGTTGTTTACCTACTATAATATCAAATTCACTGTTAAGGGTTAGGCCCTGACCGTGTTGTATAAAAATACTTCCGTCGGCAATCAGTGTGCAATCAGACTGATTTAACTTACCACTCGCACCTTGGGTAATCACGATATCGCCGCCTGATTCAATATAAGCAGACTCTACAAACCCATTAATAGTGACGTCTCCACGCGCGACTACTCGCATTTTTTCGGTGACATCACCATTTATAATGACCGCGCCATCAAATTTAACATTGCCCGATGCAACATTGACACCTCTGCATACAAATACATCGTCCACATCTATTTTCGATGGACTGATAACCGGCAAGCCTGCTATTTTGCTGCGCGCGATGTTTTCATTTTCTGGGCAAATATAGCAATTTTTGGTAATTTTTAGAGGTAGCCATTTACCCGGTTCGGCAAGAATAGGTGTACGGTCGACACCAACCCCATTTCTGCCTTTTGTTGGAGGTAGCCTTTCAGCCACAGGGTTATTTTTTGCTACGCACAATATATCACCCAAATCTCGCATATCGACACTGCCATCTTCTAGTGCTTTAGGTTCTAGCACTCTATCGAGTGCACAAGGAATAAGAGGAACAACCCTTGAGTTTTTACCCTGCCTTGGAGGCAGGCCTTTGGCTATTTCATCGCTCAATACGCTGCCAGAAGTGGCGTTTTTAATTTGTTCTAATAACTTGTTGATGCGCTTTGTACTAACACCTTTTACTAAACCTTGTTTTTTCGCCATTGCAATAACAGTTTGCACGCTAGGTATTATTCCCATATATGGAGAAGAAATAGTCATACTAGCTGATAATTTATCTTGGGCTATTAGAAAGGTAACTTCAGCATCTTTGGCCACCGCAACCTTGGCTTGTATTTCAGCCATATCATCTTTAGCAATAGCAACATCAAGCACATCGCAAACATTTGTAATCTCTTGCTCTAAGAAAAAATACTCAGAAAAATCAGATAAATTAATAAGCTGATACAATGACTTAGGATCTAAAGCATTATCTAGTAGTAGAGGCTCTAATTTTACTATGACATCTTTTTGGTTGTCATTTAAGAATAACTCAACACCTTTCATAAAACCTCAATAACTAACACGTATTTGTTTAGTGTTTTAATGGTAAATATTTTTCACTTTAAACAAAACGTTGTAAAAACTTATGAAAAATCATTAAAACCTATCTGTAGATTACAAAGTTATCGGCCATAGACCAGCATTATGTAGTTATAAGGTTGATTTGTCTTAATAAACCAATTTTTCCAAAGATGCCACGTAAAAACTAACAAGCCTGATTTACGAAAAAGAGTCATGCTATATAAAATAATTTAGCGATTTATAACTTATCTTTATATCAGTAATAAAAATGAAAACATGGATTGATTGTTAGGTGAGTAATTCCTAATTAAATCAACCTTATAAATAAATGGATTTTTGTAAGTTATTAATGTAACTATTTATTCCAAATATCACGCTTTTCACTAATTTTTAGAATATATTTTTATCAAATTTCACTGTCAAATCTTTGACGCGTTTTACCACGATAAACCTATAGCCTGATCAGAAAATACAACTACAAAAAGAATATATAAAACCATTTTTATATTCCATTTGGCTATGGTGGCTTTACGTTCAAAATAGCCTAAACTATCCGCTCAACTTAAGGAGATAGTTTATGAGAGAATCAAATTTTTCCGAGAATGGAAACTACGGAATCGTTAGTAATGTTAATTCGCAACAAACAATGATTGGAGGTGTCGCCCCGTTTTTTTCAATGCGTAAATTACGCTTGATTTACAACCAATTAATAGATGATACAAGTTTCGAATACAATGATTTTGAATCATTTAAGCATCAGGTTTTAAACTCAGTTGCCCCACAAGTTGAACTGAACAAATGGCAGGCTATTGCTGCTAGACGTTAACGTTATATATTTCATTATAAAGAGGCCATCATAAATTTGATGGCCTTTTTTAATTGTTGAAAGCACTTCTATTCCTGTCTATATCAAATAGAGTTGAACTTAAATCACAATAAACTCATACTCTCACGAGTGATATCGCAAATAATTTATCTTGTATTATTTATAAATAACAAAGCATTGCTCGCTACAGGTTGCTAGTGACCTGTTAATTTACCGAGAAATCAATAATAAAAAGAGGACACAAGCACATGAGTTACCTTGCCAACATCTTCCAGAAAAATGCTAATCAAAAAAGTAACAGGAGTTATATAGCTAACTTGCTCTGTTGTGCGCTTAACACATTTATCTACATATTTAACTTACCGGCAAAAATGTTAATAGCAGGGATTATCATGTCTTGCTTACAGGCCAATGCAGTTAATGCCCATAACGAAGTACAACCTGAAAGCAATGCAAAAGTGGCAATAGCCATACATGGCGGTGCAGGCACTATTCTCAAAAAGAATTTAACTGACGACATGGAAAAGGCTTATATTGATATTTTAACTCGGTCAGTTAAACGCGGTTATGAGTTATTACAACAAGGTACGGATGGTACCATTGCGGTTGTAGAAACAATCAAAATTATGGAAGACTCGCCTTTGTTTAATGCTGGAGTAGGGGCCGTTTATACATTTGATGGCGAGCATGAATTAGATGCTTCCATTATGCATGGTGCTGAAAAACAAGCAGGCGCGATTGCCGGCGTAAAAACAATTAGAAATCCAATTGAAGCAGCGCTATTGGTTATGCAAGACTCGCCTCATGTAATGTTAACTGGCGAAGGGGCACAGGAATTCGCTTCACTCAATAATTTAGCTATGGTTGAAAATACACACTTTAATACCACACGAAGACACGAAGCACTACAAAGGGCTAAAAAACGCATATTAGATAAACAGGTCAATCATACAAATAAGTTTGAATCGCTATCTGCTTCTGAACTGGCTGAATATCAAGATTACAAGTTTGGTACTGTAGGAGCGGTAGTATTGGATAAAAATGGTAATTTAGTTGCCGGTACGTCGACTGGTGGAATGACCGCAAAACGTTATGGGCGAGTAGGCGATTCGCCTATTATTGGTGCAGGTACTTTCGCTGACAATGAATCTTGTGCAGTATCAGCTACCGGACATGGCGAATATTTTATTAGGCACAATGTTGCTGCTGATATTTGTGCACGAATGAAATACCAAAATATTAGTTTAAAGCAGGCGTCAGACACGGTGATGTTTGATGTCTTAAATAGTGAAGCAGGCAGTGGTGGCGTGATAGCAATTGATTCAAAAGGTAACATAGCCATGCCTTTTAATACCCCTGGGATGTATCGCGCAAGCATTGATACTAACGGCAAAATAAGTGTGCAAATATTTAAATAAATGAGTAGTCATCTTCAAACTGTATTAAACGCGTGTATGTTAGCAGACAGGCGCAAACTAAAAAGAAAATGGTTTGCGCTTGATAAAATTAACCATACCGAGAAAAAAGAAAAAGCGTTAGCTGATTGGCAAAAACAAGTAGAAGTCAGTTCGCTAGCCTTAAAAAATAGGCAAGCGCAAAACGTTCATCTTGAATACCCTGATTTACCTGTTTCCGATAAGCGAGACGATATTATGTCGCTTATCGCCCAACATCAGGTCGTGATTGTTGCGGGTGAAACAGGTTCAGGTAAAACGACTCAACTCCCTAAAATGTGTCTGCAACTTGGCCGTGGTCGTCATGGCATGATTGCCCACACGCAGCCTCGCCGCCTAGCCGCTCGCAGTGTAGCGGCTCGAATAGCCGAAGAACTACATACCGAATTAGGCGCACAAGTAGGATATAAAGTCAGGTTTTCCGATAAAGTATCTGAAAATAGCTTAGTGAAACTGCTTACAGACGGTATGTTGCTAGCAGAAATGCAGCAGGATAAGTTCTTAAATCAATACGATACCATCATTATTGATGAGGCCCATGAACGCAGCTTAAACATTGATTTTTTGCTCGGCTATATTAAGCGTATTTTACCCAAACGTCCTGATTTAAAAGTCATTATTACTTCTGCTACTATTGATCCTCAGCGTTTTTCCAAACATTTTAATGACGCGCCAGTAATAGAAGTTAGTGGCAGAAGCTATCCTGTCGAAATTAGACACAACGATTATCTAGAAGAAGATAGAGCGCAAGATCAGATTGAAGCAATTGAATTGGCTGTTGAAGAATTATTTGCTGAGAAACGAGGCGATATTTTAGTATTTTTAAGCAGCGAACGTGAAATTAGAGAAACGCAGAAAGCGCTGATAAAGAAACAATATCGAAATACCGAAGTTATTCCCTTGTATGCGAGGCTAAGCGCTTCTGATCAACAAAAGATATTTCATCCTCAAGGGCAACGTCGAATTGTTCTTTCGACTAATGTGGCTGAAACTTCACTCACGGTGCCAGGCATTAAATATGTGATTGATACCGGTTTAGTCAGAATGTCTAGATACAGCCATAGACTCAAAGTACAGCGCTTACCCATAGAGCCTATCTCACAAGCATCCGCTAAACAAAGGGCAGGTCGCTGCGGGCGTACGTCTAATGGTATTTGCATCAGGCTTTATTCAGAACAAGACTTTTTAGGTAGGGATGAATTTACCGACCCTGAAATAACGCGTACTCACTTAAGTAGCGTTATTCTGCAAATGTTGTCTTTAGGTTTAGGCGAAATTCAATCGTTTGAGTTTATTCAACCGCCAGAAGAAAAATTTATAAAAGATGGCATTCGTTTATTAGAAGAATTGCAAGCGGTTGAACTAAGAAATAAAGCGCTAACATTAACGCCTATTGGCAAGCAAATGGCTAAATTACCGCTTGATCCTAAATATGCACGCATGCTGATTGCCGCGAAACAACAAGACTGTGTTTATGAGGTTATGACTATCACCGCTGGGTTAAGTGTTCAAGACCCAAGAGAACGACCTTATGAAAACAAGCAAAAAGCAGACGAAGCCCACCAAATTTTTGTCGAAAAAGATTCTGACTTAATTAGTTTGTATAATTTATATGAGGCGTTTAAAGCTGAACAAAAAGCATTAACACAAAATCAATTACGCAAATGGTGCACAAAGCACTTTATTAACTATCAACGCATGCGTGAATGGCAAGATATCGTTCATCAAGTCAAACATATGTTGGTGTCGGTTGATTTAAGATTAAATTCTGAAGTAGCAAATTACGATGCTATTCACACCTCCATTGCGACAGGACTGCTTGCACAAATTGGCTTAAAAGATACCAATCAAACCTATACAGGCGCCAGAAATAGTCAATTTAAAATATTCCCGGGCTCTGCTTTATTCAAACAAAAACCTAAGTGGATCATGTCGGCAGAACTTGTTGAAACCAGTAGCCTATATGCTAGGCAAGTGGCGAAAATTGATGTGTCAAATATTGAGCCAATTGCAGAGCACTTACTAAAAAGAAATTATGTAGAAGTGCATTGGAGTAAAAAACGCGGGGCTGTGATGGCTTATATGAATGCCTTGCTGTTTGGCCTGCCTATTGTCAATCGTCGAATTGTTAATTACAGTCAAATCAATTTAGTTGAGTCTAGGCAACTATTTATTCGCCATGCATTAGTGGAAGGCGACTGTAAATTAAATTATGAATTTTTAAAGCGCAATCAAGCATTGGTTGAAGGTGTGCAAGTACTGGAGAAAAAGGTACGTAGGCGAGATATTTTGGTGGATGAAGAAGATTTAGTCGCGTTCTATGAAGAGCGCATTGCTAATCATGTTTGCAGTGAAGTAAGCTTTAAAAAATGGTGGCAAAAACAGCAAAGCATTGCCCCTAATTTATTAGACTTCGAACAACATCAATTATTAAAACGTGATGCAGCGGAAATAACCGATAGTCAGTACCCAGATTATTGGCAACAAGGCGCGTTAGTATTTGAACTAACCTATGAATTTGAGCCCAACCAAGCGTTTGACGGGGTGTGTATTAACATTCCTATAGAACAATTGAATCAAGTACAAAATATCCACTTTGATTACTTAGTACCGGGTATGCGCCATGAATTGTTAGTGGCGTTAATTAAGTCATTGCCCAAACGTTTGAGGCGTAATTTTGTTCCCGCACCTGATTATGCAAATGCGTGTTTACATGAACTAGACATGACCAATAAAGATGGTGTTCCCATTTCTATCACGCAATCGCTTAGCCATAAGTTGTTTAGAATGAGTGGCGTGAAAGTGGAAGCAGAAGATTTTGAACTTGAGAATATACCTAAACATTTAACCTTTAATTTTGCTGCTGTGAATCAAAATGGGAAAGTAGTTGAAATAGATAAGTCGTTAATCAACCTTAAGCAAAAGTTGAAAGGACAATTAAAAGCGACAATTGAAAAAGTGGTAACATCTGATATCGAAAGAACGGATATTAATACATTTGAATTAGATAGTTTACCTGAGGTGTATTCACAAAAGAAAAATGGGTTTGAAATAAAAGCATATCCTGCACTAGTCCAAAATAATCAACAGGTAGATGTAAAGTTATTTACCTCGCTTCAAGAGGCAAAATTAAATCATATAAAAGGACTAGTGCAGCTTGTTAAAAACAATGTGCCTAGTCCAGTAAAGTTCTTGCAGCAAAAACTGCCGAATAAAGCAAAGTTAAGTTTGTATTTTAATCCGTTCGGACAAATAGCATTGCTGATTGATGACATTATACATGCGGCAATTTTCCAGTTATTGGAAGAGAAGGGTGGGTGTGAAGCAATACGCTCTAAACAAACGTATAGAGATGCAGAAACCTATGTTCGCATGGAGCTTAACGATAAGGCGCTCGATATTGCCAAGCAAGTAGAAACAGGTTTGTCATTGGCCAATAACGTCCAGAAACACCTTAAAGGAAGTATCCCGCTTAATTTAATTAACCAAGTAGGTGATGTAAAAAGTCACTTAAACACGCTTGTTTATAAAGGGTTTGTTTACGATATGGTAAAAAAACAAAGGAATGATACTAGCACTCAAACGTTGATAAATTGGAACCGTTACTTGAAGGCGCTATTACAACGTTCAGAAAAACTTAAAGTTGACCCAAGTAGAGACAGACTTAATCAACTAGAAGTAGATAAGGCAGAACAAGAATTTAACAAAGTGTATGAACAGTTTGTTAATGCGCATAAAGATGTGAGTCAATTAATTGAAGTTGAAACGATGATTGAAGAATTTAGAATATCCCTTTTTGCCCAGCAATTGGGCACAAATTTTCCAATTAGCCTAAAAAGAATTCGTAATAAATTGCAAGAGATCGCAATAAGCAATTGACAAAATATCTAGTAAGTCATATAACATTATATTAACACACAGGCAACTTAGGTAGACCGCATGTTAGGTTATGATGACAAGCGTAATTTTTATAGAATGATGGTAAATTCACCATGTCAGGTTAATCTTTTAGACAACCCATCAAATCCAGAAATTCAAGCAGTGTGTCGTGATATTAGTGCGACTGGTATGTCAATAGAATTAGAAAAGGAAGCACTAGACTTAGGGGCATTGCTTGAAGTGGTAATTGAAAGTAATAATGATCAAATTCCTTCTCTTGTTGCAAAAGCAAAAGTGGTTCGTTGCGACACACAAAATGAAGAAAGTTGTTTAGTTGGTGTAGAAATCAGCGAAATGAACTAAAACGATTTATAAAAAAACGCCTTTAAGGCGTTTTTTTATATCTATTATTAAGCATTAGGTTTTAATACAAATAAGTCCTTTCAAATAATAGCCTTCTGGGAATGCCGTTGACACCATATGATCGTAATCTTGGTGCAATCGTTCCACTATATTTAATTGCGTATTGGCATCTAATGCGGCGTCTGCAACAATTTTAGCGAATAGATCAGACGCCATTAGTCCTGAGCAACTAAACGTTACTAATATCCCTTTGGGATTTAATATTTCACAGGCAAGCCTGTTAATATCTTTATATCCTCTCGCTGCTTGCATTAAATGGCGTTTATTTTCAACAAATTTAGGTGGGTCGAGTATAATTAAATCGTACTTGTTACCATTTTCCTTATACTTCCTTAATTGCTCAAAAACATCCGCCTTTACGTGACTAACCGATGTGGTATTGTCTAATTGTGGATTTGCTTTAATATTTTCTTTGCTAGTATCCAAAGCATTTTGTGACACATCTAAGTGTGTAATCGATTTGGCTTCATACTGCATTGCATGTAAGCCAAAAGTACCAGTATAACTAAAGCAATTTAGCACATCTTTTCCTTTAGCATATTGCCCTACTATTTGCCTATTTTTTCGCTGATCAAGGTAAAACCCCGTTTTATGGCCGGCAAGTAAATCAACTTTAATATTTAGATTATACTCTTGAATGTTCACCGAACTTGGTAAATCACCAACATGTGTTTCTACAATTAACGCTAACCCTTCTTTTTTTCTAACATCCACATCGCTTCGTTCATGAATACAATGGCCTGGATAAAAACTGGCAATAGCATCAATTAATTTATTTTTATGTTTTTCACCACCTGCGCTTAATACCTGCATTACCACCACACGGTTGTATACATCTATAGTGATACCAGGCAAACCATCAGATTCACCTGCAACAAGTCGATAGGCATTACTTATTTTTTGGTCTAACCATGGTTGGCGTTTATCTAATGCTTGCTGTATGCGTTTTTTAAAAAAATTATTGTCAATAATAGTGTCTTTTTCAAAGCTCCAAACTCTCACTCTAATTTGAGAGTGAGGGGAATAAGCCCCTTTTGCTAACCAGGTACCTTCGCTTGATAAAATATCTACGGTGGCGCCCATATGAGCGTTACCAATCACTTGCAAAATTGCACCGTCAAACACCCATGGATGTTTTCTTAATAGCGATTTTTCTCTTTCAGGCTTAAGTATTATTGAGGCGCTCATTTATCCTTCAAATCCTTTGTCTTCTGTTAGGTTGTCACCACTTGCTGCAAGGCGCGCTAAGTCATCTACTCGCTCGTTCTGTTCATGGCCATTATGGGCTTTAACCCAATGCCAATTAACTTGATGTTCTTCGCAACATTTATCAAGTTTCTGCCACAAATCAACATTTTTAACAGGCTTTTTAGCACTTGTTTTCCAACCGTTTCGCTTCCAGTTGTGGATCCATTGATTGATACCATTTTTAACGTATTGGCTATCGGTATATAAATTAACCTCACATCTACGTTTTAATGCGTTTAACGCCATGATCGGCGCTAATAATTCCATTCTATTATTTGTAGTGAGCTCAAACCCTGCGCTCATTTCTTTGATTTTACCGTTGTAGTCTAATAAGGCGCCATAGCCACCAGGCCCTGGATTTCCTAAACAAGACCCATCTGTGTATATTTTTACTTTATCCATATCACTCTTTGTTTGTTAGCATGCAATGAAGTTATTGAGTTTTAATGCATAATAGCATGCATTGAGATTTATGTAGTGCGAACACGTTGTGTTTTAAGCCACCCCAAACTTTAAAAAAATTAAATTTTTGAATGCCTAATTGGAAAAAGCTCCTTTCTGAAGCAATTGATATTTAATCATCTTCAACTAGTGTGTAAACTATGTTGAATTGCTAAGTCATAAACCGGCCCTTAGTAATAGAAAAGGTAAAAGGACAACATAAAAATGAGACAAATAGCGCTAGATACAGAAACAACCGGTATTGAAACAAGTGAAGGCCATCGCATCATTGAAATTGGCTGTGTTGAATTAATAGATAGAAAGCTAACGGGCAATACTTTTCATGTGTATTTAAATCCACAACGAGAAATTGATGCCGATGCAGTAAGAGTGCACGGTTTAACAAATGAATTTTTAAATGATAAGCCGTTGTTTAAACAGGTAGTTGATGATTTCATTCAATTTGTTGATGGCGCTGAGTTAATTATCCATAACGCACCATTCGATGTTGGGTTTCTAAACTATGAAATGGGTTTGTTAAAGAAACAATACCCAACTATTAATGCGATGTGTTCAGTGCTAGACACTTTGGTATTAGCAAGGAAAATGCGTCCTGGTCAAAAGAACAACCTAGATGCATTGACTAAGTTATATAACTTAGATTCGCGTGATCGCACTTTTCACGGAGCTTTACTCGATTCAGAAATTTTGGCAGATGTGTACCTGCATATGACTGGTGGGCAAACAAGTTTGTCCCTTGCCAGTGGCTCTGAAGAAACCAGCGATGATGGCTTAGAAGTCATCAAAAAATTAAAAAGCAAACCAGCCTTAAAGATAATACGTGCCACTGCCGATGATATAGCTAAGCAATCAGCTATATTTGAAGGTTAGTGAAGTACATATTTTTACCCTTTTATAACTTAAATATACTACAAAGAACGGCCTTAACGAGGAGTAGGGCGGCTTTTTGGTGTCTATTATTTATATTACTTTCCCATAACACTTTGGCGTTCCAATCTGAAAGCGTTAATTATCAGCAAACCCAGCGCATAGATCCTTCTATCCTTAATAAAATAAATCCAATTGGGACAGATTATCAAAATAGTATTCAACTACTGAACAATCGCTTTAGAATTGATAGTGATGTTAGTGCTGTAACCCTAGTGTTCTTTAGAGAATACGGCAGCGCACCAATTGTGCTAGTCCGGCCAGACGGTAGTAAATTGTATTTAGAAAACGATACAGGTGATGACACCTACCAATGGTTTGAAACTGACACATATGACATGATTTCTTTAAATAACCCAATGCCAGGTCCTTGGCAGGCGGTAGGTAATATACTCCCAGAAAGTCGTGTTCTTGTGATTGCAGGCATTACGCTTAATGCGGATGCTATACCTAGCCCTATCTACTCAGGTGAAACACTAAAACAAAGAGCCTTTGTGGAAAATGCTGGTACAAAAATAGATATGAATTCATTTAAGGATGTTGTGAAATTGTCTATTGATTTTGTTAGTACGAATAATCCATCTTTTGAAAATTTTGGATTAGGCTCTCGCCCAATCGCAGTATTTGAAGATAATGGTATGGGATTAGATGAACGCGAAGGGGATGGTGTATTTACAGGGCAATTCAATCTAAATATTGTTGAAGGTGAATGGCGGCCCGTTTTTACTATTAGAACACCCTTATTTTCGAGGGAGCAAGTTGATAATAACATTGTGTTATTACCTAATCCTGTACTTATTGCCCATCAATTCTTAGAAAATGAATTAACGACCGAAGACGAAATGTTGAATGAATTACTAATTGAAATTGATGTTGATAGACAAGAAATTGATATTACCAGTATGATTATTGATGGAGTAATTCGCCATCCTAATGGCACAAATGAAAATTTTTATGTCACACAAAGCAGTTTGCATTCAAAAGAAATCAGATTGTCACAAAAAGGCTACGGTATTCACAAAGTAAATGTAGACGTTTTTGCTAAAACCCGCACAGGTCGTGATGTAGTAATCAGTGTGCCTGAATATTCATTTATTGTGGAAGCGCCTATTATTGAACCTGAAGTTGTTCCTGTTGAGGAAGGTGAAGTAGCAAATCAAGATAATATACAAACCGAAAATGATATTGATGAGTTAGGTGATGAAGAAATAGTTGAAGATAATTACAACGCAATCTGGATTGCATTGATTATTAATTTGTTATTACTAGTTATTGGTGGATTTGTTTTGTTTTTAATTGTGGATAAACGCAATAATCCAGATTCTCCAATTATAAATAAATTAAAGTTCAAGCTTCCTAACATCTCATTTAGAAAGAAAAAAGAGGAAATTGCAGAAGACCCTGCTACAAGCTAACATTATGTTAATGTGACTTTGCTTTTTTAGTAAATATCCTCCACTGTTTAGCTCGTATCCATATTTGCGTTCAATTGATTGCTTGAAAAGTAGGCAACAACAAATTTGTTTGCAAAAAGCGGTTGACTACGTTGGCTTGTAGCCTTATTATCTGCGCCGCAATTGACGAGGGCGTAATAAAAAATTCAGTTTTAGATTACGAGCTATCGTCAATTATTGTGATTATGCGGAGTGGTAGTTCAGTTGGTTAGAATACCGGCCTGTCACGCCGGGGGTCGCGGGTTCGAGTCCCGTCCACTCCGCCATTTTTCACAATACTGTTGTAACATATTATTTGTTAAAGCTGCGGAGTGGTAGTTCAGTTGGTTAGAATACCGGCCTGTCACGCCGGGGGTCGCGGGTTCGAGTCCCGTCCACTCCGCCATTTAACAAATACGCGAAACCTTACCATGTGGAGTGGTAGTTCAGTTGGTTAGAATACCGGCCTGTCACGCCGGGGGTCGCGGGTTCGAGTCCCGTCCACTCCGCCATTTCTTTTACTAAAATTTTAATGGGAACTCGCTTCTAGAGCAGGTAAACTATTAACATTATTTAGTAATCAATAAGAATAATGATTAATCCTATCTTAGTTGCGACTGATATTTGCAAAACGTATGTTGATGCAAACCAGTCTGTTGAAATTTTGCATTCAGTCAATTTATCAGTCGACCAAGGCGAAACCATCGCTATTGTAGGCGCATCTGGCTCAGGCAAAAGTACCTTGTTACATATTATTAGTACATTAGATACGCCCACTTCTGGGCAAGTACTATTTAATGGTCAATCTCTCTTATCTCTTTCAAGTAAACAGCAGGCTAAATTTCGTAACGCCGAACTTGGCTTTGTCTATCAATTTCATCATTTATTACCAGAGTTTAACGCCACCGAAAATGTAGCGATGCCATGCTTAATTGCAGGCATGAGCAAAGAGAGCTCGCAAAAACGGGCTAAGGCTTTACTCGATAGAGTTGGACTTTCACACCGATTAACGCATAAGCCTCAGCAATTATCTGGCGGAGAACGTCAACGTGTTGCTATAGCCAGAGCCATGGTGAATAAGCCTAAAATAATTATGGCTGACGAACCAACTGGTAATTTAGATAAAGAATCTAGTGAAGAAATACTTGGCTTAATTCAGGATATTAATAAAACCGACAATACGAGTTTTGTTATCGTGACGCATGATAATGAACTCGCTAAACAAATGGATAAAACCTTTACTTTAGTCAGTGGTAAAGTAGTGACCCTATGATTGCTTTTAGTTATCAAATAGCCAATAGGTTTAAGCAACCAACCATACAAGATTCATACATTCGCTTTGTTTCATCCGCATCAACCATTGGTGTTGGCCTTGGTTGTGCTGTACTTATTCTATTGTTATCAGTCATGAACGGCTTCGAATATGAACTTAGAAATACGTTATTAAAAGTGGTGCCGCATGCTGAAATTTTTGCGATTGACAGTAACGGCTTAAAGCCAGAGCCTGAATTTATAAATCTTATTAATAGTGATGATAGGGTAGAAAATGTATTTGTATTGAATCGAGCGACAGGTTTACTGCAAATTGGTAACGGTATGAAGGCTGTGGCAATAGTAGGAGCCAACCCGCAATATTTTAATGAAAAATTCTTACCGTTAAGTCATCTTGAATTGAACTCTGCAAAAGAAGTGCAATTACTAGACGCTAAATCACGTGCCCAGCAGTTTCACACACAAAAAGATGCCATTGTGTTAGGCGCTAAAATAATGCGAGACCAGAACATAAAGATTGGCGACAGAGTGCAGGTGTTATTGCCTGCAAATACAAGTGATTTAAGCTTTAAAGCGCCAACATCTGCATGGGCAACCGTGGTTGGATCTATTTCAATTGGCGGTGAACTAGATAATCAAATAGCTATTTTGAATCAGGCTTATTTAGCCGAGTTATTAGGTTTTAATGATCAGCATACTCACATTGAGATACAATTATTCGACCCTTTTGTTGCCAACGCATTGGTACGAGAATATGGGTTTCAGTTTCCGCAAGCTGCCTATATGTCAGATTGGACTCGAACAAAAGGGCATCTATACCAAGATATTCAACTTATTCGAGCGGTTGTTTATATTGTTCTAGCCTTAGTGATAGCGGTTGCGTGTTTTAATATTGTGTCAGCACTTGTCATGTCTGTAAAAGAGAAAAGCAAAGAAATTGCCATTTTAAAAACGATTGGCGCAACGAATTCTAGTATTGCATTAATCTTTGTTTTTAAAGGACTTTATCATGGTTTGAAAGGAGCGTTAATAGGCACGGCTGTAGGCGTAATACTTGCATTGTATTTATCTGAGATTATCAGTGGTATTGAATGGGTGATTGGCAGCGAATTTATTTCGGGTGATATTTATTTTACTAAAAGTATTCCTTCAAAATTAAATTGGTTTGATGTCATTGTTACCTCGTCTATTGTGGTACTCAT
>DDIL01000167.1:30013-31170 GCA_002338515.1 Glaciecola sp. UBA1851
GCCAACTTACATTAAAAGCGTATATCGAACTTACTAAACATTTTTATCGTTAAATATTGTTTCATCTAGTTCTTTTTCAGACTTTGCCACAATACAGGCAACGGTGCAGTCACCCGTTACGTTTACAACCGTTCGGGTCATATCCAGTAGCCTGTCTATACCAATAATCAGTGCGATACCTTCAACGGGTAAATTAACTTGCTGCAATACCATTGCTAGCATAATTAGTCCTACCCCTGGCACGCCGGCAGTACCTATTGACGCCAAGGTTGCGGTTAATACCACCATTAATAACTGTGTAGTTGTTAAATCTACGCCATAAACTTGCGCAATAAACACTGTGGCCACACCTTGCATAATTGCCGTACCGTCCATATTAATTGTTGCACCTAATGGAATAGTAAAAGAGGCAACGGAACGATTTACGCCCATTTTATTGCGAGCAGTAGCCATCGTAATCGGCAGTGTAGCGCTACTACTCGATGAACTAAACGCAAATATTGCAGTGTCTTTCATCTTATACAACAAAGTAATAGGATTTAATCTTGCTAGTGTGACAAGTAAAGTGGGGTAGGTAATAAGTGCATGCAGTATTAACAATACAAACACCAAAATAAAATATTGAAATATTTTATAAAAGTCAGGTAGTTGTATGGTTGCAGCAAGTTTAGCCATTAAGAAAAACACACCGTAAGGCGCTAGATTCATGATGATCAGTACTATTTTCATAATCACTTCATTCAGTGATTCAAAGGCCGCTTGAATCTTTTTGCCATGCTCGCCCGCTTTAGTGATGGCTACACCAAACAATATTGAAAACACAATAATCTGAAGCATATTGCCTTCAGCCATTGAGGCAATAGGATTAGAAGGGAACATATCAACTATGACTTGCACTAAAGGCGGCGCTTCTTTCGCTACAAATTCTGCGGATGTTTCAAAATCGGCGCCGTCCCCAGGCTTAAATATTAGAGCCATAATTAATGCAAAAGTTACCGCAATACAAGTTGTAAAAACATAAAGTAAAATAGACTTTCCACCTAATCTCCCCAGTTTGGAGGGGTCTGATAAGCTACTGACTCCACATACCAAAGAAACGAAGACAAGCGGCACCACTAGCATCTTTAGTGAATTAACAAAAATCTTTCCTCCAACCT
>DDIL01000163.1:0-16638 GCA_002338515.1 Glaciecola sp. UBA1851
TAGCGGCGATGGTAGTGTGGGGTTTCCCCATGCGAGAGTAGCACATCGCCAGACTCCCAATTTAAAGAAACCCAGCCTTGTGCTGGGTTTTTTGGTTCTATGGCAATCGTCCGAATGCTTTATTGTTATTAGAGTCTCTGTTAAGCTGACAAGTTGATTCATCGATAGTGTTAAGCTATGTATTCTTTAATAAAGTCCCAATTGTTAAATCCGTTATACGATACATACAGTGTATTAATCGCAACAACTAAGTACATTTCTTTTTATAAGTCTGAATTATTAACAAGGCTAGCGCTACCTTGTGTTCTGTTTATGATGTTTGCGTTCATAGGTCAGTATTACAACATACACCCTTTGGCGAGTACGTTAGTCTTGATTATATTGCTTATGAAAACTGCAATGGTTATCCACAGAGTGTTTATATTGGGACCAGAAGCTGTCCCGAAATATGGTATTGATAAATTTAATAAACGCGAACTAAACTATGTTTCGTTACAAGTACTGAGCATTTTAGTAATAATGATTGTTCCGATATTAATATTAACCATAACAAGTAATATCTTGACTGTAGATGATTGGCCAAATAATGCAGTGGAGCAATCTATAAGTTTATTTCAGTGGGTTGCCTATTACTTGGTAGCGCGGGCATCGTTATTGTTTCCTGCTGTTTCAATCGATAAGAAATTAACCTTAAGGCAAGCTTGGGTTGCCAGTAGCCAGTATAAATTATTGCTATTTAGTACTGTAGCACTCATTCCTTTTGTCATAACTTCACTCGCTAAATTTTTGTTATCAGATGTTAATTTACACTGGTTGAGTATGGCAATGTTTCTTATTGTTACAATGTATACTGTTGCTATTTTATCTATAGTGTATAAAAGAATAGATGACGAAATTAGCTTGTCTAAGGATGATGCAATACATTAAATACCAGCTAAATATTAGATAGTTAACACGGAATATTAAAACAATTATAAATAGTGAGAGTCATGAATAAGACGGTAAAGAAACTAGATAATAATGTAGTAAAAGCATTAACCAATGTATGTGAGTATGCAAAAGGAAGTATCGTCGGCTTCAAGTGGATAACACATACAGCAGATTATTCTAATTTTCCTCATAGCTTAATAATTACGTGTGTATTTGACACTAAAGATTCTAAGAACCTAGCTGAACAAAACGGCGATTTTGTGTTGTTAACACGTAATATACATAATGCATTACTAAAAGTTGGAATTGTATTAAAGCAAGCCAAAAGGAATGTGCAATTTGATTCTGAAGAGGCTGGTGCTGAAGCGCGTTTATTGTTGAAAAAGCACTAAGGTTAGATTCAAAACATTTCTGGTAGTTAAGAATCAGTATCCTGTTAGTTCAAGAAATCCCTTGCCGCCTTGTGTACCGCTAATAGATACCATGCCTTCATAATAAGGTATGGAAGCGTGATTCCATTGGTCTGTTTTAACGCTTTCTATTGATAAATCCATATTTTTTGATTCTATTGATAACTGCCACGCTAAAGGCATGTCTTTTCCATTTACTCTTGTAAAAGTGATGGGTAATAGTGATATATCGTTTGGACTAAGCGTAGTAAGCGCTCCGTCTTTAGAAATGTATGAGCCAGTTACGAAATCGTTCTGGTTATCTAATCGCATTCTAAAAGCCATTAATTTATCGCCGTTATCTAGGTGCAAAGACATCCAGTCCCAGCCTAATGTGTCATTGTCTAAAAGTTGAGATGTCCATTCGTGATCGTACCAAGCATCACCTAATACACGAAATGAGGATACATCCTCAGAGGTTTTATCCTGAATTTCAAACAGGCCAGTCATATGAATAAAGGGTGCGCTATAGTAATGAGATGCATGTTTGCCATTTGGTGACTTTACGCTGAAACCGTCTTCACCATGTTTTACTAATGGACCATTGTTACTAAGGTTTAAACTGGCCCTAATCTTTTTGCCTGATTCTGACACTGCATCAAATGTCAAAGAAGCAGGCAGCAAATTGTTCGTGCCTATATTATTTTTCCATTCCCAGTTATCAATAAATAATGTAAAAGGATCTGCATTATTGCCCGCATTTCCTAATTTTCTCCTAGCATATTTCTCGGAAAAAAAATGCTCATCAATAGAATGTATTGAAGCGTGCGCCATATAGAGTTGATCACTACCCCATTCGCTATTAGTTTCTTCTGTACTTGGATTTCTAAATCTAAATAGTGTCCATTGCAAACCGTAAATTTCATTTTGTTCTGACACTAAGTTGGCTGTTAAATACCACCATTCAATATCAAACTCTGTGTGTTCAAAGTGGTCATTCGGGAACAACATTTGATAGTTAGGACCAGCTTTTTTTCCTAGTTGTTTTGCGTCAATGAAAGGGTCCCTAGAAAATAGTGAACTATCCTCGCTACTATTCTGACGCATGGTATTAAACAATAGATAAGCGCTCACAAGTACCACTAATATTATGACGGACTTCGGAATTAATTTAGCCAACGTATGTCCTCTATAATAGGGCGTTTGCTTGCTCGTATAAACGGCAGAATAACCACACATAACACAACGAATATACTGACAGAATAAATCATTAATATGTTGATACCATCAATAATTAATGGGTATGTCCAGTTGAACGCTTGAAGATTAATTTTGTAAATCAACACCCAGCTTAATAAAATACCAAAGGGCGTAGCGAATAATAATCCTACAATACACAGTAATAAGTATTGATATAAACTCAATAACTGCGTTTTTATTCTACCTATTCCGAAGCTTCTTATTAGCATGTTATGCGGTCGATCGTCATGCATAAGCACAATCATGGCACATGCTAGTGAAAACGAGGCAACAAGCAAGGTCACTACGTTTAATCCGTCAGTTATTAGAAAAGTTTGATCAAACGTTTGCATTGATAACGCAAGTAAGTCTTCAACTTTGTACAGTCTGTAATCATCTGTATCGATATCAATAGAGGCAAAATATGTATCGAGTTTTGTTATTTGACTGGAACTTGCTTCAACGGCATAAATCGAGGTATCGCCGTTAAAGGTATCAAATAATCCTATGGGTAATAGAGCTTGTTTAAACGGGTTGCCATAATCATAAATTATGCCCACAATAGTAAAATTCGTTATCGTATCAGTAGATGGATGAGGCAAGCGTATATTATCACCAAGTTGATAACCTAGTGAATATGCAAATTGCTGGTTTACCATCACACCACTCCCATTCTCAAACTTTTCCCAAGTAGTGTTTATATTATCTACATCAGAAAATACCATTGCGTCTTTAAACTGCTGTGTGGTTGGGTAACTAAATAGTTGAATGCTTTGATCTTTATAAATTATTTTACTATCTATTCGTGGTGTAAGCACCACCCCAGTTTTATTTTCTACATCTACTAAATTAATTTGTTCATCTGAGTATAAATAATAATCTGAGGCTAACCGAGATTCTAACCAAGACTGTGTCGCAAGCCTAAAACTATCTACCATCAAGTTCATTCCAATATTACTTGTAGCGGCGATAAAAAAAGCACAACAGGCTATTTTAGTCTTTCCGCATAACAGTACGCTTTGTTGGGAACTTACTTTTAACAAAGGCATGTTGCTTGGCACAATAGCAGCGAGTCTTTTTAATATTAAAGGATAGCTAGCAAGCATAGCGCTACAACCTGCCAAAATAAGTACAGCTGACGCGATAAGTAATAGCATCAGTGACGATGCAGTAATAAGTAATAATGCGCATATACTAGCTAACACAGCTGTTAAACAAGAAAAGTAGAGAGCTTGCTTACCTAATTTTATATTGCTTAGATAAGCTTTTGTTGTTGATAATTGCTGATTAGTTTTTATAAGCGGGGCAGCAATAGCTAAAATACAACCTATAGCAGTAATACTAAATACTTGTACTAGCAGACTGATAAACGATGTATTACCAAACCCAACTTCTTTACCGCTTAAGCCTTCAAGGGTTGCTTGTACCGTAGGTGAAACAAAATTTACTAATTGCACAGAGACTACAATGCCAATAAGCGTCGCAACAAAACCAAGTGTTAATATTTCAATTAGCTGAACGTTAAATATAGTTTTTCTAGGTATACCAAGTTGCCTACAAACCTTAAACCAGCCCATTCTTGAGTTTATCAGTAAGTTTGCTGAATTCAGTACAATGAATAAACACACAACAAACATTAATAAAGCCATAGCGACTAAATTTAAGTGGAAGCTATTGGTTAACTCTTGATTATTTACATCATTGTTTAGAGATTCTATTTTTAGGTGTTCGGGTAACCATTGTTGGATTAAATCTAAATCACGCTGTTTAAGCTCGGGTTTAGATACCAGTAATAAGCGGCTTAATGATGCATTTGGGAATAGCTTAAAGTAGTCTTGTAAGTCCATCACCATATCGTTACCTAAAGTAGGCTCATTTAAGGTGGTAATAGATAAGAAATCTAAGCGCTGATTACTTTGGCCATCTATTGTAAGTTCTGATAAATCGCTTCCCAATAGGTTAGCAAACTTTTGATGAACAATGGCGGTTCCATTTAACAGACCAATATTAGTAGGTTGGCTATTTTCTTCCTCTTCACCTAAATTTAAGCTTATTAGTATAGGAAAAAGCGATACATTATCTACACCGGTAAATTCAATTTTTGAAGGCGTTATTGATTGTCCATCTTTGAATAAATATGACGATTGCTGCGCAATCGCAACAAGGTTTGGTACGCCACTTCGTTTTAAGAAAACGTAATCTTGGGTAGTAATTGGAGTATCTTCTGATTTAGCAATGATTTGATGGGAAACGTTTGGAATAAGAAATTCGTTGCTGCTTGAATAGCTTTGTTTAGCGCTATTATTAATGATTAATACTGCTGATAAACCCGTAGTTGCAATCACAAGGGAAAGTAGCAACATCAGTAAGCTGAACTTGGCTTGCTTGTAGCTTGAAATTAAAAGTTTAACAAATACCATTGCTAGCTTATTACCTCAAGCTTTCCATTTCTAAGGTAAACTTTGTTATCTGCCATATTAGCTACGCTAGGGCTATGGGTAACAACAATCAGCGATGTATTAAGTGATTTGCAGGTTGAGTAGAGGAGGTCACTTACTGTATTTGATGTAGCATTGTCTAAATTGCCTGTGGGTTCATCTGCCAATACCATGGCCGGTTTGTGTGACAAGGCACGCGCAATCGCAACCCTTTGTTGTTCTCCCCCAGAGAGCTCGGTAGGCATTTTCTTTTGCAAGGTAGATAAACCTAATACCGCGATAAGATTAGATATATAAGCGTTATCAATTTGTTTGTTTTCGGGCTTGTTTAACTTTGCTGGCAGTGAAATGTTATCAATAACGTTGATACAATCAATCAAATTAAACCGCTGAAATATTATGCCTATAATTGTTTTGCGATAGTTATCTGCCTGACGTTCTTCAAGATCATGAATATTAAGAGTAGGCCGATTGTTTCCGGTTATGGTAATAGAACCGGAATCGGGTTTATCAAGCCCTGCAATTAAATGTAGCAGAGTCGATTTACCTGAACCAGAGCTTCCTTGAATACTTAAGCTATGTCCCTGTTCAAGCGTAATACTCAAATTGTTTAAAATAACTCTGGACTGTCCAGCTTCAACATAGGATTTATATAAGTTTGTTATTTCAAGCATGCATATTCGTTTAAATGAGCAGAAGTTATAATTAAATACGAATAACTGAACAGATTAGCCTTGTTACTAAATTGAGCTCACAATATTGACTAGGATTTTGGCTTCAAATACCAGGCTAAAACCAAGCCTGCTATAAACCCAAATAAGTGCGACTCCCAAGAAACAAATGGCCTACTAGGCAGGACTCCCCAAACCATAGTTCCGTAAAAAAATGCGACAGCGACTGAAATCAGTAACAGTTTTACTTTGCCGCTGAGCCAGCCAGCTAATACTAAGTAACCGAAATAACCGTACACAATACCGCTAGCCCCTAAATGATAGGCTGTTCTGCCAAAAATCCACACCAATAACCCAGTAATAACAATAATCCCTATACTAGTTTTAATGTATTCAGATTTTCCAAACTGCATCGCTAGATAGCTAAAAACGGCTAGTGTAAAAATGTTAGATAAAAAATGATTTAAATCTGCATGCAAAAAAGGCGATGTAAAAATAAACCCCAAACTCGATAAATCGCGTGGCATGATACTGAATTGATTGATGATTCTACCCGTAAATAGATTCAGTATTTCTAAAAGTGTTATTGCAAAAATTAAATATCCAAGGGTTTTAAACTGCCACTTTGAATTCGTTTTCGTTGTTACCATATTTTTTGGTATGACCTAATAAACTTCAGAGTGTTCTTTGATGTTATATTTTTGCTTTAGTTCCGAAATCAGAGATGGGTTAGCATCAATGAACGCAGTAATTCGCTTAGCAATATCGGCATGTCTAATAGTAGATAGATGGTAATTAACTTCCGCATTCGGATAGTTTTTATTAATGTCTAATTTTTGCAAATGAGGATACTTATCGATTAAATGTTTTCCTATATTGTATTCAACGTCTGCTGAATCAGTTCGCTTGTTTACAACCGATTCTAATGCTGCTCTTAAATCGCCAACAGGCACTGTTTTTATTCCATATTTTTCGATTGGCTGAGTCCATGTGTATGATGTATAACCAAAGGGTATAGCAACCGATTTAAGGTCTTCAAGTTGTTTGTTTTTATTCGTACTTAATACAAATGTTGCGCTAATAGTCGAAATGATGGGGCCAGAGTAAATATTTGGCTGCCGAGCCGTTCTGAAATTAGACCATTTTGGATGATCTGGAAAGATAAAGTCTAGTCCACCATTATCAAGTGATGGTTGCAAACGTGTAATTGGCATACCAATATACTCAAAAGCGACGTTATTCGCTTTTGCGAACGCTTCTAATACAGCCCATCCGTATCCTTTGTCATCAACATTCGCAAAAGAAAGTAATGGATAAGAGTTAATATATGAAACACCGACCCTGTAAGTTACGGTTTCATCTTGTACTATCGCCATTGAAGATTTGAATGGTAAGCAGAAGATAAAAAATATTAAAAATAATTTTGGTATTGTGCTAAGTCGATATTTTATCCATGCATCCATAGCGACATGCCTAATTAAGAATAAAGTGACAAAAGTATGATACGAAATCAAGACTAATGAAAGTTGTTTTTATAATGTACAAAAAATAGCATTATTTATATCAAAAACATGGACATTTTTAATGCAAATTCTATTTTAAGAGTGAAAACGATTTAAAGAAGTAAGTAAGCACTTACAATTAAATTGACTTGGTAATATTTACTATCACTTTTATTGCCTTTTTTAAGATAACTTTTCACTCTTTTTTTCTTTTATCTGTTGGTTTTTTTACTTATTCCAAACAAAATCAAATGGATTATTAGCTGTGACTGAAATAATTTAAAATGCACGACATTGCTTGAAAAAATTAGAGATTAAAGTAATAAAAGTTCTTCCTATGTTCTCAATCCAAGTATCAAATTCATACTATTATTACTTCCGTTAAATTAAAGGCTATTATCGTGACTTTGTGTGAATAGCTTCAAAAGTAAAATAATTTTTTCAATTATAAGGTTTATTATTTTTATATATTTAGATGTCGAGTTGCTAACAAAGTAAATAAAACGATATTTTATTCAGAGTCAATAACAACAAATTGCTTCTCTAAAGTAATGGTAAACTCATTAAGTCACATCCATAAAATTAATGTGACTATCATCAAATTTATACATCAGCCCCATAGTTATAACTTAACACAGCCATTGCCGTATCAATTTTGGACAAGATGTTTAAAGGTGTGTATTCTAGTTCACACAAAGTCACAATTACTCTAATTGTCTTGTAATTTAGTTTACATATATTAATTGGAATACCTTAAGAGGTGTTTTTTGCCTATCTCCGATGCGCTTAGAAATACAAAAGTTAAATTTTTGAACTGTGAACTCAATTGTAACTCAGGGCATTTATTTGTAGATGAAAAAGACATTAATCTAGAGCCGTTGATATTTCAATTTCTGTTATTGCTTATTGAGCAACAAGGACAGATAGTTAGTAAGCAGCAGGTCATCAGTTCGCTTTGGCAAGAGCGGACGCCTACTGACGAAGCGCTACGAGCAATGGTGAAAAAAGCACGCGAGGCCCTCAAAGATAATGCAAGAAATCCTCAATTTATAAAGACCATTCCCACCAAGGGGTATTTGTTCATACCCTCTGTTGAAGTGAAGTCAACAGTTGTTAAATCTTGGTTTCAACAAAATATAAAAAGTATCGTCTTAGCAGGGTTAGTTGTAACTTCTTTGCTTGCTGCTCTTTCATGGTGGTTAATAAACACTTACTTTATTACTGTTGAGCCAGAAGTAAAAGTTGAGATAGTGAATGAGAATATTGCAAGATTAGATAATAGAGTGAATACTTACTATACGAATAAGGGCTTGCTAAATATAATAGCTAACCCTACTTCGAGTAACGAAAGTAATATATTGCTGATAGATAATATAGATAATGACAATAAGTTAATGTTGTCGTTTGAAGAGCCTATTCATGATGATGTATGGTATTCGACCAGTCACCAAACGGTTTTGGTTATGCGTAAGGATAAAAGCGGTTTTTTCAAGGTAAAGTTATCAGAAAGCGTAATATCTCCTAACATCTTTAAATTTGATTTTGCTCTCCCTGTTGACGAGAAAATTATTGGCATTAATGATTCGGTGACTAATGCGTTTTTATTCAATGAATCAAATGGCGTGTTTTCACTTTTTGATATCGACACTGGTGAGCAAAGTACAACAGATGTATTTGATGACCTTTCAGAAAGAGTTCAACTAATTATCGGAAATTTACTAAGTGAAGTTCAAACAACGAAGTTGACCAGCCAAACTGAAACGGAAAATGAACAAGACAAACTTGAAAATATTGGGATTAATATTAGTCCAGTCATCTTTTCTTCACCCACAACTAATTATTTTGCGGTGTTAATTAACTACTCTAGTAGAGCATCTAATTCGAAAGGGGCTGAACTATTATTTTATGAGACGCTTAATCAGTCTGAATTATATGCTTCTAAATCACTAGAAAATACCACCGTTAGTAATTTACTTTGGGATAAAGAAGGGACACGTACAAGCTATATTGATGAAATTGGGAAGTTATTTTCTTTTCAATTGTCACAGCAAAGTTTGACGACTTGGCGCCTCGGAGGAACTAAACTAAATAATTTGTTAGCAGACTGTGGTAATGAATGCTTTGTAGTGGCGAGTAAGTTAGGTATACCTAAAGTAGTTCAAACCCATTTATCATTTTCTAAACCTATTGATACACCAATTAATGGGTCTTTAAGAAGCTACGCTGCAATCACCAAATCTAATACAAAATCTAGATCGGAGTATTTACCTTTATACAAAGAGTCGGCATTGTATTTTGTTGCTGAAATTTCGCCACAGACCAATAGAGTTGGACTTTACAAACGCGAAGCAGACGGTATGGAAACACTTGTTTTTGAATTTAATGAAGCTGTAAATATTCAAGAATTCACCATAAATGAAGAAGAATCTATGATTGCTGGAGTCAGTAATCAACGCCCGTTTTTACTTAATTTACAATCAAAACAGTTTCAGTATATCAACCTCAATGCACCTATTATAAAACACCTTATATTCGACGGTGACCAACTTAATTATTTTGGTAGTTGGTTTGATAACAGTGAAAAACTCGTCTCTTCTTCTGATCAATCTCAATCTCAATCTCAAGCGATAGCGAGTGGTGTTTTTTCATATAATACTAGAACTAAAGGTAATCAGAGATTAATAGAAAATGCCTTCGCTTTAGTGGAGACTAATCTATATGAAAACACCGATACAGACGTGAATCGACTAGCTTCAACACTTAAGATTTCAATAGAAGGAGAAGTGAGTGTAAGAGTGGCCGATCAAACAGAATCTATTTCTATAGCGAATATTCAAACTGATTGTATTCGATGCTGGCAGTTGGTAGATAACTATTTTTATTACTTAGGTACGAGCGATACGGGAACACAAGAAAGCGTTTTGTATCGAGTAGATATGTTGAGCTTAGAAAAAAGCGCTATGCCACTGCCTAAAACCTTTTATAAAGGTGAGTTTTTAAACCAGTTTAGTATTAATCCAACTACAGGCGATTTAGCTTTACTTCAAAGGCAAGACTTACAAACAGAATTGACCCGTATTACAGGTATGCAACAGGTTTATTAGTGTTACCTAAACTGCCGCGCTTTAACATCTAAGCGGCCTAATAGATGCGTTAAGTCGATTAGCTTGCCTGCAATTACATGCTCAACCCCGCCATTTCCCCTTTCTAATATGCCATTTACTTGCAGTATTTTAGCGTTAAGATACGCCTTCTTTTGTGCGCGTGCGCTGCGTTGCCATATCACTACATTGGAATTGCCAGTATGATCCTCAAGGGTAATAAATGTGACGCCTGCTGCTGTGCCTGGGCTTTGTTTACATGAAACTACGCCTATAACTGAAATTAACGACTGATGTGGATAACGTGAGAGGTCTTTTGCGCATACAAATTTAGGTAATAGTTTGGCTTGGCTAAGCATCTCTATAGGATGGTGGTTAACCGACAATCCTGTACTGGCATAGTCTTCAACTAAATTATCAAATAAACTAGCTTGGCGTACTTGTGTGCTTTGGTGTGTGCCAACCCCTTGAAATAAAGGGAGGTCGGGCATTTCATCCATCAGCTCCCAGCGCGTGTTAAACCTGTCTTTACCAAAGCAAGCAAATGCATTTGCCCCTGCCAAAGCTTGTAAACATGAGCGAGGTAAGTTGAGTTGTCTAAGTGCTTGAGTGTCTTCATAGTGTTGACTTGCTCTGGTTTTCTCAATTTGTTCAATAGATGATTTTTTAAGACCTTTCACTATACGCAGTCCTAATCGAATACTGTATTCCAACTGGCGGTAGCGATTTTTACTAGGGATTAATTGATGATCATAATTTGAGTGGTTAATACATACGGGCAATACATTTACTTGGTGACGTTTAGCATCTTGAATAAGTTGGGATACCGTATAAAACCCCATAGGTAGGCTGTTAAGTAAGCCCACATAAAATAATGCAGGGTAGTAGTGTTTGAGCCAAGCCGATACATAGGCTAATACAGCAAAAGAAGCGGAATGTGACTCTGGGAAACCATATTCACCAAAGCCACAAATTTGTTCAAACAGCCTTTCTGCATAAGCTTCGCTATAATTTCGCTGGGTCATGCCTGAAATGAGCTTTTGCCTAAATTTGTTGAGTTCGCCGTTTTTCTTCCAACTGGCCATTGCACGGCGTAAGTGGTCTGCCTCACCACCCGTAAAACCGGCAGCTACCATAGCCAGTTGAATAACCTGTTCTTGAAAAATAGGCACACCCATAGTGCGCTCTAGTACTTGTTTAACCGCTTCAGAAGGATAACTAACCTTTTCTAGGCCATCTCGCCTTTTTAAAAAAGGGTGAACCATATCACCTTGAATGGGACCTGGGCGAACTATTGCAATTTGCACCACCAAATCGTAATAGCATTTAGGTTTCAGTCTAGGGAGCATAGACATTTGCGCTCGTGACTCTATTTGAAACAAGCCAACTGTATCGGCCTTACAAATTTGTTTATACACCTGAGGATCATCACCTAACTTTGTGATCTCGGCAATGCTAATGCTTTGTTCGTAATGAAGCTTAATTAAATCAAAACTTTTGCGTATGGCAGTAAGCATGCCTAAAGCGAGTACATCCACTTTTAGTAATTTTAGACTTTCTAGGTCGTCTTTATCCCATTGAATTACTGTGCGAGCTGGCATAGCGGCATTTTCAACGGGTACTAATTCGTATAATGGACCGGCACTTATAACGAACCCACCTACATGCTGCGATAAGTGACGAGGAAAGCCAATTAGCTGCTCAACTAAATGAACAAATTTATTACCTATAGACGATTCAGGCTCTATACCGAGTTCGCCTAATTGTGATTGCCAACTTAACGCGCGATCTCGTCTATTCACATTTTTGATAAAAAAATCAAGGTCGGTGGCGTTAACCCCCAGACTCTTACCTACCTCCCGTAGTGCACTTTTGAATCGGTAGCAGACAACCGTGGCGGCTAAAGCAGTGCGTTGTCTACCATATTTTTGATAAATATATTGAATTACTTCTTCACGACGTTCGTGTTCAAAATCAACGTCAATGTCAGGTGGCTCATTGCGTTCCTTGGAAATAAAGCGTTCAAATAAAACGCTAATTTGACGAGGGTCAACCGCGGTAATTTCTAAGCAATAACACACCACTGAATTTGCCGCTGAGCCTCGGCCTTGGTAGAGAATATTTTTACTTTGGGCAAACTTCACAATATCGTGAATAGTTAAAAAAAAGTGTTCATAAGACTGTTCTTTTATCAACAATAGTTCTTTTTCAATGGTGGCTCTTATGCTTGAATTCAGCCCTTCTGGAAAGCGCTTTTTAATACCTTTCTCTACTAACACCCTTAAATACTCAGTAGGGGTCATATTTTTTGCCACCACTTCGGCGGGGTACTCATAAGCTAATTCTTGCATATTAAATTCGCAGCCTTTTGCTAGCAAACATGCGTTATTTAGCCATTCAAGCGGATATAAAGTTTTAAGTTTATTTAGCGGGCGTAAACTGGCTTCACTATTGGCAAGTGTTGCGCGGCCTAATTGAGAAATTTCACAACCTGCATCTATTGCTTGCAAGCATTGTAGTAACGGTTGCCGAGATACTTCATGCATGAGGGCACATGAGCTAGCAACCACAGCAATATTTAATTGCTCAGACAAGGTCTGACAATAAGCAAGGTAATCAAGCTCATTGGCAGTTAACCACCGTTTAGCTACTAAGAATAAACGTTCTTTAAAGTGTTTTTGCAACCAAATGGCAAATGCTTTATTTTCGGCTTGTTGGTTTTCAGGTAACTTCTGCTCGCCAGCAGGCTGCCATAAACAAAAACAATATTTGCACGATTTAATATCCCATTCTGATAATTCATACTCTCCTTTTATGGCTCGTCGTCTTGCATTGGTGATAATTCTACAGCACTCTTTATACGCTTTTTTAGTTGGACAAATAAAAGTCAGAGTTTGCCCATTAAATACAAACTTACTGCCTACAATTAATTTAATGGGTAAATGATTTTGGTTTATTTCGGTATAGGCTCGCACTACACCTGCTACTGAGCACTCATCGGTAATTGCAATGGCATCGTAACCTAAAAAGTAAGCTTGCCTCACTAGCTCTTCAGGATGAGAGCCGCCTTGTAAAAAAGTAAAATTAGACTGACATACTAATTCAGCGAAGCCTAAAAATACCTCTCCTGTTGTATTGGTAATGGGTTTGCCGTTAAATGAAGAAACCATGTAAAAACCAATTTTGTTCGGGTGTTTTGTATATCCAAACTTGCTGACCATCACTACTTTGAGCGATGTAGTAGTCTCGATTGATAGGGTTGTCATCCCACCATCCGGTTTGAATGCGTTCAGGCCCTTTAATTAGCTCAACTTCCAGCTGTAAGGGAGTGGGCCGATTGAGCAATAAACCAGGGCGATCATGGAATACTGGTGAGGCAGCGGTTGCTGAATGGTGTTTTTGTATGCTGGTTGTTTTAGAACTATTGCCTGGTCTGAAGTCCTCAACAAATTTAAGGGAGTTAACTTTGTTTTTACCCAACTTACTTTGCAAGCGAGAAAGTAAGGTTAACGCGGCTACATGCGTGGATTTATTTGCAAACATATCATCATTTGCTACTTCGGCTTTATCATATTGCTTGCAAGTGAGTGAAAGTGCATATACAGGCGATTCAAACTCAATTTTTTCAAGCTTCAGTGCGATAATATCAAGCCAATCAGGCGTTTTATAAATAGGACGAATACTATTGAAAGAGTATGTTTTAGGGTGATGATCGCGCTGAAAAAACTGCAATTCAATAGACAAACAATGAGCATTACGGAGTAATAAAAATTCACTGAATTTATTTAAGCATAGCCGAATAACAGGTAGTAATTTATCACTTAAGCTAATTTCATAAAGTAGCTCAATATAGTCATGATAATGCGGCAGAGGTTGATAGAATTTTACTTTACTTGCTTGTTTCCCTAGTAACTCATTAATAGTTTGCATGCTATATCTAGATACTCTATTAGCAAGCTCAGCAATGGGTAATGTGGTTAAATCAGCAAAAACACTCACACCAATTCGAGCGAGTTTTTGAATGTCTTTTGTATCTATATCGGTAAGTGACAAGGGGCAGGGCTGTAATGCTTTTTCTATATTTTTGCGACTACCGGTAATTACGCCTTGATTGCTTAACGCTAACAATTTTGCGGCTTGTACTGAGAAACTGGAAGCGGCTACATAATGTACATTTTGTTTATTTAGTGCTTGCTGTATTACTAGCCAGTAAGGTGTTAAACCGCCATATAAATCGAGCATATTTTGTACTCGTAAAATAATGGCATTAGGTGGAGCGAGTACTAAATCAGAAGTAAATAAATACAGATAATCAGCAATATTAATAATGTGTTGGCTTTCAATATCTGGGTTATATTCATGTAATTGTAAGTCACTACACAATAAACTAGCACTTGCTAACCCCATGTTTAGCTTAATCCCTTTTTTAAGCGCAACTTGATTTACTTGGCATAACTTATTTGCGGTTGTATCTACCACAGCCCTAGGTATGTCTGAGGTAACTCGTACGGTTTGTTGTTTGTTGTCACTGCTATTTGTTTGTTGGGTGATTGCATTGTGCTTAGTTCCTTTGAGTTTGTTTGAAGAGGTACTAGCATGCGAATCAGCGTCTAATACATGATCTAGCGCTACATTAGCCTCTATTAGATCTAATTGGAGTCGATTAAAATGTAGATAAATCCACAAAGAGCGCGTATCAAACTGCATATATTTACCTATTATGTTCGGATGAAGCGCGTTTAATGGATAGTACTTTGTTATTGCTTGAATATTTTAATTGGCGCTTTAACAACCGGTTGGTTCTATTGATAAAAGGCAAAGGAATGTTGATAGGCTTTTGCGCCCAGCCAATTTTTTGTTTATTAACGGTAATATTGAGTTCGTCTAGTTCACGCTTAATACTTAGCGATAAGCTTAAAGGTAGATTACTCAATGCTTGCTGTTTATCAATACTAGTAGTGAGTTCACCTTGGCATTTTTTACCTCTAGACACATATTTTTTGCGCGTGTACTTTTCAGGTTTTTGTAAGCTTTGGCCGCTTAACAAGCCCTCGTTATGCATCCAAATGCAATAGCACTCACCTTGTAAAGCAGCATGCTCTAATTTTTTTACTTGTATATGTTTAAGTGATGGTTGCCAAATAAACACAGCTTCACATGCTCCACTTTTTGCACATTGCTCTGCGCTCCATAAGCATTCTTCACTGCTTTGCGTATTCACTAAAATAAGTTGTTCAAGAGGGATGTTATGTGCCACTAAAAACTCAGCGTTAAGCTCAAAAGGTGGGTCAATAAAAACGAAGAGCTTTTGTGTTTGCTTTGACTGTTTGCAGTTACGTAAAACAGACAGCATTAAGCGTACTTCACCACAACCTAATGGGCTATTTAAGTGGATCATGCCGGCACGCGGAAAGCCGCCTGTTAAGACATTATCAAGGCTAGGAAAGCCAGTAGCTAGCGTTTGTTTTGGTTGTTGTTGCTTAGCATGTGCGGCTGTCCATACCCATTGCTTGTTGTGTAAATCATGCAGAATAGGATTCATAACCAGCTCGTTTTTACTGTACGGATATACAGTATAAATATTATTTTAATAGACGCAAGTAGGAAATGTGATTTGGTATGAAATTGGCGTTTAAGTTACTATTAGCATTGGCGTAACTCAATTAAAGCATTTGTTTCTGAATATAAAGAGTATCAATGAATATCAAAGAAGCGACTAAACAACATTGGCCCTCAATATGGCCTATATTCCAAGAAATTGTTACTGCTGGCGAAACTTATGCTTATGAGCGCACTACCACTATACAGCAGGCTGAAGCTATTTGGTTAGATGCCCCACGTATAACCTTTATATTTGAAGAAAACGGAGAAGTGCTGGGTACCTATTATTTAAAAACGAATCAAGCCGGGCCAGGCAATCATGTATGTAACTGTGGATATATGGTGTCATCAAAGGCACGAGGCAGAGGCTTGGCTACCGCTATGTGTGAGCATTCGCAAAAAGTGGCAATAGAACTAGGGTACCAAGCCATGCAATTTAATTTTGTTGCTTCAAGTAATGAAGGTGCTATAAGGTTGTGGCATAAACTTGGATATAATACCGTAGGCAATCTACCCAAAGCATTTAATCACCCTGAAAAAGGTTTTATTGACGCTTTTGTGATGTATAAGTGGTTAGAAAGTAATTAAGTGTCCTTAGACTGGTATTTATTTGCTTAAGATGCTTCTAGCTAATATGTCTTTCACTACTACTGACTTTCCTACATAAAAATATGTTTATACCGACGTATTTTGCTAAAAATACAAAAGTACGCTTAAAAATAATAAGAAAAGGAAAATACCTATGCCTGCACAAATACTTAATAAAC
>DDIL01000163.1:16844-17364 GCA_002338515.1 Glaciecola sp. UBA1851
ATGCCTGCACAAATACTTAATAAACAAGATATGCTGGATATTCTCTTAGGTTGCACGGTATTAGGCACGGGGGGAGGAGGTGAATTAAGCGAAGGCATTGTTTATATTGACTATGCATTAGCTCAAGGTAAAACGTTTAAACTGATTGATATAGACGAAGCACCTCAAGATGCTTATGTGTGTACCCCTTATTTACTTGGTGCACTAGTAGATGATGGTGCAGCCAATAGTGAATTAAAAGGCGAGCATAAATGGCCTATTTTTACTTCTTTCGAGCGGTTAAAACAATATACGGGGAAAGATTTTTACGGCACTATTTGTTGTGAATTAGGCGGTGCAAATTCAGGCATCAGTTTTATGCTGTCTGCTATGGCTAATGGATATATTATTGATGCGGATCCAACCGGTAGAGCTGTACCAGAAATCACACACTCAACTTATTATTTAAACAATCTTCCCGCAGCCCCAGCTATTGCAAGTAATGCTAAAGGGGAAGTGTATATCTGCGAAAACATTAAAG
>DDIL01000049.1 GCA_002338515.1 Glaciecola sp. UBA1851
ATTCGTGGGGATCCCTCAGAACTTAGCATCTATTGGAAGTAATTCCGAAATTAAAGTTGTGTACTCCACCTTCGCGTAAGTTGGCCTATATATTGTATAGTTACTCTTGAGCAACAGCTTGTAAGTGATGCTCTCGACTCTTGTTTTTTCGCGGTTGCAAAGCGTGATAAAGACACAGTTTATCTGTCACCGTTTAATCACAGGTGGCGTACTAATTTTCTGAGTTAGGGGCAAGTTCCAATGATCAAAAGTAATATTCGCTTGTTAATATTATCTTCCATATTTTTTATAAGTATGGTTTTCGCTGACGAATCACCAGCTATACTCATGTCATTAAGTGACTATGGGGCAATTCCTAGTGACGGAATGGATGACTCTGCTGCATTGGTTAAAGCATTGTCAAGTGCAAAAAACCTTGCCCCTAAGCCAGTAACAATTTTAATGGATGAGGGACGATATGAGTTTTTGACTTTAGGTAACGATCAACATAAGTCCCATATACAGATATATGGCTTTAGTGATCTAACGATAAGAGGAAAAGGTCCTCAAACTGAGCTAATTATGTCTGATAGTAAAGCTGATGGAATTGTAATAAATAGCAGCTCAGCTGTACGTATTGAACAATTAAGCATTGATTATCAACCGTTACCCTACACACAAGGTAGCGTAGTAGTTGCCAATGAAAAAGATAGAACATTCGATATTCAAATTGATGAAGGCTTTAACTCACCGTTGACTGAAAACCTGGTTACACAAAAAGGGCGTAAAACAAGAGCATACCTGTTCAGACCTAGTGATAACAAACTAACTAGTCGTTTTTCAGATCAGTACCCTTTAAAAGTAGATGGCAATTTAGAAAAGCGGTTAGAGAAGACCTCTGATGGGAACTATAGATTTTTTTCTGTTAACTCTGTTACTCATGATTTTGTTGGCTACAAAGTTGTGGTTGTAGGTAGGAGTCGATATGACGCTATAAAAGTGAATGACTCAAGCAAAGTTACAATAAATGCCGTTGATATATACAGTTCACCATCGACAGGGTTTAAAATTAGAAACAGCGTGGGAAGAACAATAGTTTCTAATAGTCGTATTATCCCTAAACCTAACAGCGAAAGGTTGCTGTCGACCAATGCGGATGGATTACACGCCAAGTTTAACCGAGCGCCAATAATTTTAAAAAATTCACATATGGAAGCAATGGGAGACGATGGAGTTAATATAGGAGGGGCATATCAAGGCATCTATAAACAATTAGCCGACAATATCCTTCTTGTAGAACCCCATAGAACCCTTAAAAAAGACGATACCATTACCGTGACTAACAGAAAAACCGGCGTGGTCAAATCAGTCGCAATCATTAAAGAAGTTGAGCGTGTTAGCTATGATGAGCGAGATTTAATGAAACTCACATTAAAGTCTTCTGTTAAATCTGTTATTACGGTAAATGATGGTGCCGCAGTTGATGACTCGGACCAAATAACGAGCATCAATACCACAGGTCAAAACTCTCTGATAATGAATAATCGTTTTAAGAATATTCGAGGTAGAGGAATCATGTTGCATGGTGAATATTCTATTGTTAAAGGGAATCACTTTGCAAGCTTCAGGGGGCCAGGTGTGGTTATTGGGCCAGACTTTTGGTGGGGAGAGTCTTCTTCTGCTAGTCACTCTATAATTAAAGATAATACGTTTGATGATATTTATTGGAACAATATTATAGTGCACGGTGGCAATGAGCTAAATAAGAGCGGTAAATTAGCAACAGACGACCTACTAATCGAAGGTAATAGGTTTACTAATTACGGAAGACCCAGCCCTTTAAAAGGTCGTGGAGAAGTCGGCCCCGTGCTTTTTCTTAAGAATGCTAGTAATACCATTGTAAGAAATAATACTTTCGGTGAGCATTTTGAGGAAGGATATAATGGGCTGTTAATAATACTCGAAATGGTTCGAGATATTAGTATCTCGGATAATATTTTCAGCTTTAAGCCTGAAAAATGGTTGGAGTACCGTCAAGGTGTTGAGGTTGAAACTGTAGAGGTTAATTGATGAGCTTTTAGGGTTATTAATTAATCGTTGAATAGGCGTACAATCCCAAGAAAAATACGTTTAAGGTAAAGAAAGGGTAACTGCCATTTTGAGTATTCTCCGTACTTTAGATAGATCTCTGCGCTGGGCGGGAAAAAGGTTTCTTTGATTACTTTCAGCTTTGCCATAAGTCCTTTGGTTTGAAAAAAGTTACGCATCATAACTTTTAAGCGTGAGGGCTTTCTTGTTAGATAGTCGTATTTGTGATCACCTTGTATTTTGCTCAGTTTACTAATTACCTCTTCAGTCTTTTTTGATGGAAAAAGCTTGAATTGCTCGTTTAGACAAAAGTTGACAACAGTGCTAAGTCCAGTTGTACCTAATATATCGTGAAGGTCTTCTTCTTCGCCTGGAGTTAGCGTTTCGGTTAATTGGTAAATGTCGTAAAACCAGATTAGTTTTATAAAATCACCATTACAAGCGTGATGTAGTAGGTGTACAACGGCATGGACCAGCGCATAAGGCTTGCTTATAACTTTGCAATTAAGATCTTGTTGATAACACGAGGATGCTAGTAGTTTTGACCAAGGGAATAATGGTTGTAAGGTTTTGTCGTTGGTAAGTCGTAAATGTACGTCGATATTTGCGTATATGTCTTTTACAATCATTTTACGCATTGAATACTGATCTATTATAGCCTCGGGTTCCCAACCTCTGGGATTAGTGTAACCGAGGTTCGTTAATAGGCTT
>DDIL01000027.1 GCA_002338515.1 Glaciecola sp. UBA1851
CACCTGCACATCAACAAAATAGTACAGAAATTAAAGCGCCATTATCAGGTAATATTTTTAAAGTGATAGTGTCAGAAGGTGAACCGATTAATGAAGGTGATGTTATTTTAATTTTAGAAGCAATGAAAATGGAAACTGAAGTTAGAAGTACCGTTAGCGGCAGAGTTGCTAGAATTGAAGTGAAAGAAGGTGATGCTGTGCAGCTTGGTCAAGTTATGATGTTGGTGGGCTAACCTATGGAAAAGCTGTCTATATTATGGCAAAGCACGTCTTTGCCACACTTCGAAATTGGCCAAATAATTATGATGCTGGTAGGTTTAGGCTTACTTTACTTGGCAATCGTGAAAAAATTTGAACCGCTTTTACTGCTGCCAATAGGCTTTGGGGCCTTACTTACTAATATACCATTAGCCGATTTTTCAGAAGTAGGTGGTTTATTACACTATATATACTACATTGGCGTAGATACCGGCGTATTCCCATTACTTATTTTTATGGGTGTTGGTGCAATGACTGATTTTGGCGCGCTGATAGCAAACCCTCGAATGCTATTATTAGGTGCCGCTGCGCAATTTGGTATTTTTGCTACGTTATTTGGTGCTATCTTATTAAATGGTATTCCAGGATTTGAATTCACATTACAAGATGCATCAGCCATTGCCATTATAGGCGGGGCTGATGGTCCTACCGCCATTTTCTTGGCATCTAAATTAGCACCGGAATTATTAGGGGCGATAGCCGTCGCTGCTTATTCATATATGGCATTAGTACCTATTATTCAGCCGCCTATTATGAAAGCATTAACCAGTGAAGAAGAGCGCAAGCTTGAAATGAAGCAGCTTCGCGTTGTGTCACAAAAAGAAAAAATAATTTTCCCAATCGCTGTTCTAATTTTGACGCTTATATTTTTACCCACAGCCACACCTTTAGTGGGGATGTTCTGTTTTGGTAATTTATTAAAAGAAAGTGGAGTGGTAGAGCGCTTAAGTTATACCGCACAAAATTCTTTAATCAATACAGTGACAATATTTTTGGGCTTAGCAGTAGGCTCAAAACTATCATCTGAGGCTTTTTTGACAGTTGAAACCTTAGGTATTTTGGGCTTAGGCGCGGTTGCCTTTTCAATCGGAACGGCTGCCGGCGTGCTAATGGCTAAGCTAATGAATCACTTAAGCACTGAAACAATCAACCCACTGGTTGGTGCCGCAGGCGTCTCAGCGGTGCCTATGGCAGCTAGAGTTGTAAATAAAGTAGGACTCGAAGCTAACCCTCATAACTTTTTGTTGATGCATGCCATGGGGCCAAACGTTGCCGGCGTTTTAGGGTCAGCAGTTGCCGCTGGGATATTGTTGGCGTTGGTTGGGTAATTGCTACACAAATCAACCCGAGACTTGGACTAGCTCGGGTTTTATTAATTGCGCCAAAGCATTCTTAATTTCATGTGAATTTACACACGAGAGTTGTATGATAGCGTTTAGCCGTTAACTATTCATAACCAAAATCTTTAATGAAAGGTTTAATTATGGATACGTGGGATTGAATATTATCTCTATAATGACACCACTTGCCCACCGCGTTTTTATTAACTGTATTGGTAATCGCCGAGTAGCTGGGCGTAGAAACAAATCTAGCATTCTTTTCTTTGTAATATTCTAGAACATTATCTTCCCAAGGCTCACCGATATGATTGATGATAGTCCTGGCGTGAGATTCAAAATCATCACACATTTCTTCATACTTGACTTCTAATAAATTCAAGTCCAACTCGGTTTTCAAATGTTTGTAACATTTCATTACTCTTGCATAGTATTTAAATGTACTTTTTATATCATAAAAATTATTTGTCATTTCATTATGTTCAAATGTTTGGAAGAAATTACTGAGACACGAATCTCTCGGATCGCGCTTCATCATGATAATGGGGCTGTTAGGAAAAAATCTTCGTATTGTCGCTAGGTGGACTATCTGTATTGGTAATTTGTCAACAATTCTGAGTTTTGGTGAATAATTGCGTATGCGTTTAGCCATTTCATCAAAGTAAGATGCACGCCATGTGATAATGTCGTGCTCTGTGAGCTTCGACCAATCTCTAATATGATTCATATGTCTGCCCAATATTTCTGAAATGCTTACAGATTTTTCTTTAATGACCTCCAATTCATCCGTAGTAATAAGATGAGAGTGGGAATGCAGCACTTGTTCACAAAGCGTGGTTCCTGACCTCGGAAATCCTATAATAAATATAGGATCTAAATGATTATCGAGTTTTTCAGTGGTCCAATTTTTACATTCTTCACGCTTCACATACTTTAATGATTTGCTTATTGTAATATCGTGAAAACTGGTGTTTTTTGGTAAATGTGAATTTGAACGCTTAAACAGTGCTTGAGCTTTACAATGATATTCAAATGACTTCGCATAATTTTTTACCTTTTCGAGTGCAAAGGCATAGTCTGATAACATTTTTGCGTTGAATTCTTTTTGGATCCCTAGATCTATTGCTTTTTCAAATAAAGGAATGGCCTTTTCTATCAGTTCTTTGTTAACCATTACTTTTGCTATCGCCCACTCCAACTCTCCTTGCACACCATGTTTCTCTCTTGCTTCATTCAAAAAATTTTCTGCTGCATCTAGACGCTTTTGCCTAATCAAAATATCAGTATAAAGGGCATACGCTATCCAAAAGTTTGGTTCACGTTTTATTGCTTGAAGATAGCTATTTTCTGCATTACGTTGTTCGCCCAAAGCAGTGTAACAAGCGGCAAGGTTGAAATGTGCTATATGCGCTTTTTTAGCAATAGTTGATAAATATTTTAAAGGCTCTATCGCTTTTCTATGCTCTTTATGAGCGATAAAAATATTACTAATACGTCTTACCGCTTCTTCGTTTTTAGGGTCAATATTAATGGCGAGTGTATACAATTCTATCGCTTTTATCGGATTATTTTTTTGTTCTTCTTTTAGGCCACTTACTAGCAAAGAATGCGCCGTAGTCTGTGGATTTGAGTTCATATTTTGACCTTATTTATGGGTGTTCAACTGACAGTCACAATAAAAGCAATAAAAATGCCAACGCTATTTTAGCTCGTCTTATATTGCATAACTAAATCGCACATTTATTTTAATTTTGTTTTCAAATGGCTTTTGGTTCGAGATTTGCATAATTCGATAGAAACAAGGTGTCTTTAACCACCATTCTATGTTTGGTAACACCTGTAATATCATCAATAAACTACTTCGGAAACGTAATTTTCAATGAAATTTTGGTGCATCATAATTTTGCTATTTGTGAATGTCGGTATGCCGTCAGTTGCAGCCAACGATGGGCAAGATATTGCCTCGTCTGCAAAGCAACGTTTTGAAATTGGAGAAGAGTTGATAGTTACAATGTATGCTGAAGATATTCGACTCGGTGATATATTGGCTATCAATGAAAGTTCTGGCTTGATGGTCAATCTTGATGAGTTAATTGGCGTCCTCGATTTCCCTATCAATAAATTGAGGCCTTTCTATTATCAAGGCTGGTTTATAAAAGAAGCGTTTACATTCGAATTGAAAAACGAAGAAGAAGGATTGCTAGCGTATATAAAGGGACAGCAACAAAGAATATCGCCTTTGGATTTTAAAGTGGAATATGGTGAGTTATATATTTCAATGGCTCTGATTGATAAATGGTTTAATACAAATAGCAGGACAGATTACGAAAATCTAAAAGTTGTGCTTAGACCAAAAGAACCATTTCCCGTACAATTAGCTAAACAACGCAAAAATAAAACTGTGTTCTCCAACATAGGACAATCAAACAGATCGGTACGGCCTTTTTTAAATCGTGGATATGAAATCTTCTCTCCACAAACTTTCGATTTACAAACGTCAATTCGGTCTTTTGGAGAAAATACTACGAGTAACTATTCTCTGCTAGGTGCTAGAGAAATAGCTTATCATAATGTCAATTTGTTTGTGACAGGAACAGATGTTGATCCTTTAGCTATTGGACGTTTGAATGTTCGAAAAGAATCTTATAAATCAGACCTACTAGGCTGGGCAAATGCGTCACGATATGAATTTGGGGATATTTCGCCTGTGCGGGTCGGTAACTTAGATTCTCGTGGACAATCTGTTGGTTTTTCATTCTCAAATGGACTGTTGAACAATAATGAGAATACAGAGGTTACTAATTTTTCAGGTGAAATACAGCAAAATTGGGATGTTGAACTCTATAGAAATGGAATATTACTTGCCCAAGAGTTCGACGTTCAGACCGGAAGATATGAATTTCTCAATATACCTCTTATCATTGGTAATAACGTTTTTGAAATCGTCCTCTATGGTCCACAAGGACAAGTAAAAAAAACAACTATTGAAAGATTACTTGACTCAAGAAGCCTAAGAGAACAACCATTAACTTACAATTTATCTTTAACAAAAGACGATGAAGTATTAATTCGCAATGCAACTCAAACTGGATCAGAGCAGGATACTTATAGCCTTTCAGGTAATTACAACTTTTCAACATTTGGTAATACGTCAGTCTCTTTTGGACACGTTAATCGATTTGGGGATGATAGTAGTAGTTTGTATTCGTTACAGCTTGGGAATATTTGGGCAGACAAGTACATAACAAACGTTTCTTATAGTCTTGACAGTGATAATAGCAATGTTTTGTCAGCAAGCTTAAGAGCAAATTTCGGGAAACAGTCATTCAGTTTAAGTGGCAGCCAAGTTAATAGAAATGGACAATCAACTGATGTGAATGTCCTATTGTCAGCTACAGGTCCTTTATTTAACAATGATTTTGGTCAATTGTCTCATCAAACTGAAATCGAAACCCGACGTGTTGATGGGCAGAATGCTGTTTTTTTCAGGAACAACTTGGGTTTTAGTGTACGGGCGGCGAATTTTTACAATCGACTAGAATATATAGACGTTGGTACTGAAGACTCCTCACTTTCAGGCAGCTTTAGCATGCAGGCTAACGTACTCGATGTTTTTAGTCGATTATTTTTTAATTACTCGGACTATCAAGAAAAAACAATCACTAACATCGGTGCACAGTTTAGCTACCCCTTTACGGATAAAATAACAGGTCAGTTGAGTGTATCCGAATCTCTGGTTACTGAAAATTCATCTTCTCGATTGGAACTTGATTATAGAGGAAGTTGGTGGAATGTTTCGGCCAATGTTGCGTATTCCAGTTTAGTGGGAGAGTCGTTTGGAATTGTTGGTCGTTTGAATTTTGGTGGTACGCCTGAATTAGGTAGTTATATTAGTAGCTCAAGAAATCTTTCAAGCACAGGGACAGTGGTTGTACGTGCATTTCTTGATGCAAATGGTAACTATTCATACGATGAAGATGAGGAGCTCTTAGAAGGACTGAAATTTAAATCTAAGCAAAGTGTAGCAGTAGATGAAACTGATGAAAGTGGCAAATCTAGGCTATTGAACCTTGCGGCCCAGCGTAAAACAGATATTGAAGTAGACATCGCTTCTATCGATGACCCATTCATTATTCCTGCCCTTGAAGGCATATCTGTGGTACCAAGAGCTGGTTTTGTTGACCTAATAGACTTTCCCATGTTGTACAGCGGAGAAGTTGACGGAGTAGTAAGAATAATCAATAGCTCAGGAAATGCAGAAGTCGCTGCCTATGTTGATATGGGGCTATTTGACAAAAATAATCAATTAATAAATGAAGCCTCAACAGAGTATGATGGCTACTTTTTAATGACCAAGATCCCACCGGGTTCATATACTCTTAGACCGACTACCGAGGAGATACAAAAACTAGGGTTAACCAATATTGAGCCCATCAAGATTGAAGTAGAAACATCAGGCAGTTTTATTGATGGTTTAGAACTTACCTATGAACAAAAGCGTCGTCTTACCTATTATATTGCAACTGTCGGAGAGTTTTCTAACGACTCTATTTTATATGCGTTTTGGCGTTTAAATAAAAAAGCAATCAGATCAGTGACAGGTAGTGGGCATCCAGTAGCAAATTTGGAGAAAACAAACGGTAAAAAATCATTGGCAGTAGCTTCGTCACTTGATGAATTCGCTCTTATTCGAGTTTGCGCAGATCTAAAAGCCCTTTCATTAGACTGTGACATTCAAGCCCAGCAAGAATGGCGATACTGAATTATCTTTGATCCATCATAAAATTCAATTTAGACACAAGTATTGATTTTCAGGCACAAGTATTGCTTAGGATGTATAAGAGTAAAGCAAACGGCTGTCCTCAAATGTTTGGACTTGCCTCTTCGCCATTTTTTTGACTGAGGTTGATATATCAAAGTGAATTTATTAAATGCCAATAAAAATCTACTTCCTCTGATACTTTGCATATGTCTAACGGGGTGTGCGGCTACTCAGGTAAAACTAACACCATCTACTCATGACATGACCGCAAAAGAAGTAAAGCGAGTAAACAATGAACCATCGATGAACTCAACACTTACCGATAATATTGAAAAAAATATCAAAACAGTAGAGTTAGATAAAACTCATAAAATGCTTGTTGAACATCTGTCAGAGTGGGGGGCGTTGAAAGGAAATATTAATCGTCTCTTAGAGTTAGAAGCAGAGTTGGCTTACTTGGTAAACGCATTAAAGCAGCAAGACGAATTAATTCTTCTGTCCAAGCCAGATGAAATTATAGCGGATTTCAGTGCGCCAGAATTACTTTCAATAGATAAGAAAGAAAACAGCGGTATTGCTCAAGAATCTCCCCAAATAATCACTTCTGTAAAACAATCCGAAGGCGTTAACAACACAAAGTTCAAAGCAAATAACTCTAATACAGTACAGACTTTTGCCGCCCCTAAACTACCTGTTGCTGCTGCCGAGCCCCTTGAAGGTGTTAACAAATCTAAATTTATTCAAGCCGGGTTCAATGGTGATTCAGACAAGGTCTCTCATCTTAAGCAAGACGCTAAAAAACAAGCAGGTTGTCGGCCTAACTTTAATCAAACAGGGAAGTATGCGCTTCATCTAATATCGGTCTCCGAAGCTGAAAAGATCTCTGAAGCTCACAAACAAATGACTCAAAAATACAACGATACTCTTTGTGGCAAATACCTGAAAATAGCTCAAGTCTTGATGCGAGACACAGAGTTTAATAGTTTGAGGTTTGGTCCTTTCGTTAAAAAAGAGGAGGCACAAAAGGCTTGTTCACGCATTCAATCAGCTGGGCAGTATTGTAGTGTTGCGATGTTTGATGGGTATACCTTTTCATTATGAATGTAATTATTGATATCAAAAATTATTTAATAAGTGTTGCTACAACTTTATGTTTGATATTTTTTACAAACTTTGCCTGTGGTCAATTAGTGGAGCTCAGACCTCTTAATTTTGGACAGTTAGCAATAACGTCTAATGACTCTGCTAATCAGTTAAG
>DDIL01000184.1 GCA_002338515.1 Glaciecola sp. UBA1851
CCATGTACCAACTATTGGCGAGGAGTCTCCCGTATCAACTGGGTCCAATGGCTCAGGTTGAACGGTCTTGATCATTCTGTAAGTCCACCAAACATCTGGGCCTGCTTCAATGTCAATCACAACTGTGTTGTCATTTTCCCAAGCAACTTGATAGGTCACATTAGGTGGTGTAGAAACATTAGGTACTTCACCGGCATTGTTAGCTTTAGGAATGCCCATATAGCCGCCTAATCCATCAATCAACAAGGTACCTACATCTTCATTTTCACCTTCTGTATAGGTCCAAGTATAATCTGCAGCACCATCATAAGGAGCGACAGGTGTTCCACAAGCTTCGTCAGTGCCTTGCCATGCTTCTAGCCAAGTGTCATCACCTAGTACATTGTCAAAGGTGCCATCTCGGTCAAACACATATTCATCGTCAAAGAAACAAGCACGTGTTGTTACACCAGCTTCATCAATAGACCACCAAGAAATATCACCTCTAGCAGGACCCACACCTAGCGAACCGGCCACAGGCTCAACCTGCCAAGTACCAGCAAATGTTCGCTCTGGAGTTGGACCTGGGTCACCGAAGCTTTCAAGTTTCTGCATCACAAACTGCCAGAATATACCTGCGCCAGATTCAACCACAACTAACATACGATCATTGCCAATTTCAGTGATGTTGTAAGTTACATTCGGTGGAGTTTGTACAACCGGTAATTCACCGCCATTAACAGCCTTTGGAATACCAACATAAGCACCAAAACCATCAACTTTCAACGTGCCAGCATCTGCATCATATTCCCATGTAGCCATGCCCATACCATCGTGAGGAGATAATGGTGCACCACAAGCTTCAGCATTACCGCTCTGCCATTGTTCAATCCATGTATCATCACCCAACACGTTCATAAACGAACCGTCTTCGTTGAACACATAAGTATCGTCATAGAAACATGCGCGTTGCTCTACGCCAGTATCATCGATACCGAACCATGAAATATCGCCTACAACTGGACCTACTCCTAGTGAGCCAGCTTCTGGAGCAACTGCCCAGATTCCAGCCATAGAGAATGGACCTTCAATAGGTGGAGCAGGTGGAACTGGTGCTGAAATACCACAACCGCCAGGGTTACCACAGCTCAAGGTTATGTTATCAATTAATACATCTGCAGCACCGGTAGGCTCAAACACAAACATACTTTGGATGTTGCGAGTATCTAGCGGATCAAACCCGTCTCCGCGGAATGCTAATAAGTCATTAACTTTCACACTGACCGTTGTCCATGCGTCTCTTGCAAACCCATCAGCCGGCAAACTTACTTGACCAAGTGCTGGGAAGCCACTATCCATCTTCACTAAGAAAGCACTTTCAGCATCCGCACTTCTTACGTATATATCAAAGCGTAATTCAGCTGCATGTAATTCAGCAAACGCAGGGTTATTACCCATCCCAAACAATTCAATTGGGTCGCCGTCGTCTGGGTTGATAGAAATGTTACCGCCGCCACTTGTCATTACTTCAATAACGTTACCGCGTTCACCGGCGTCTACTTCAGCGAACGAAAGTGCGCCTTCGTTATCAAAGAATGAATTTAATTTAAGAGGGCGAATATAGGTTTCACCAACAATTGTCCACGTATAAGTTGCTGCTTCGTCAATATATATGTCAAATGACTCTTCGGCAGGACGCAATGGATCTGGTGTTTCCAGGTTAGGATCAACGTTTGAGTTACATCCTCTGCCATCTGCGCGGTCGTAAGCACACTTGTAAACACGCACATAGTCAACTTCTAACTCACCCGGTAAAGAAGAATCTTCAACAAGGTTACCTGTTAAATTACCACCAACCGCTAAGTTTAAAATTAAATAGAATTCTGTATCAAATGGCGCACCATTGATTGCTAACTCGTAGGACTGTGTCTCATCATTATAGTAATAGGAATAGTAACTTTCCGATGAGATGGTTTTGAAATGCACATCATTTATAAAGAAACGGATCTGATTTTGTTCCCACTCAACTGCATACTCATTAAACTCTGAAACATCCAAGCCTTCTGGCATTCTCTCAGAAATAGACTGTTGCAGTGGCCAAGGGAATCCATGAAAAATAGTACTACCCAAAAACTCAGCATCAGCTACGCCTGGGTTAGCCGCTTCCATGATATCGATTTCACCCGTTGCAGCCCAACCGTCTGAGCCATAAGGTGAATCACTCGATAGCATCCAAAACGCACCCCACAAGCCTTGGCCTGTAGTCGATTTCAATGATGCCTCTACACGACCATATTTAAAATCAAGTTTACCGAGCGTGGTAATCCTTGAAGAGGTGTACGGAAAACCTTCTTGCACTGATTCTGATTTGGCAGTGATCTTCAACGTACCTTCAGATACAGATGTATTCTGGTCGGTATACCATTGCTGCTCATTGTTGCCCCAGCGCTCTAAGCCTCTGTCAGAACCATCACCTAAGTCATAGCCCCATTTAGAAGTATCAAGGGTTTCGGTATCAAACTCATCGCTCCATACTAATACCCACTCTTCAGCTGGGTCAGGAAAGAACGGTTCAATTTCAATTGTATCCTTGGTCTCACTAACTTTATCGCCATCACAAGCTGTAAGAAACAGCCCTGCAAATGCAATCAGCAAAACATATATGAGTGATCGTGTGCGGTTTATCATTTTTGTCCTCGTTTCCGATTTTTGTGCTTGTAACAAAAAGTAAAGATTTTGTTAAAGATAGATAATATGTGTATGTAATTTAATTGTTAATACCTAACAGGGGCATTTGCGGTCAAAAGGTACGAGTTCGGGTTGAAATGGACTAATAATGAAATGTAACTAAATTTGAAACCTCAAACAGAATCAATTAGTGAGTTTTAGCACTAAACTAAGTTAATTTTCAATTCTCTTGCGGCATTGTTAATGGGTGTAGTTAAATACGTGACCAAGTTTTTGAGGTTAGCAATTCAACTAACCAATGAGTAATTGTTAGTAACGAAAATGATATTGAATTGGACTTGGTAGCGAAGGCGTGCTGTTAATAGATAACTAATCGTTTACTAAAATACGAATGTAAATATTTTGTTTAACTACTTAGCTGAATATAGCTAATATATCTAAAAGAACAATAAACGGAAATTTCATCGTGCTTAAACTTGCTAGTCTCCAATTAATTCAAGCTATATTGCTTATATTTGCGCTTACATTTACCACTGTTTATTCTGCGGCTGGCTCAGCTCCAGCAAAATGCCCTCAATCTGACTTATTGATTCACAATACAAAAATTTATACCTCTAACGATAAGCAATGGACGGCTCAAGCATTGGCGATTAAATCAGGTAAATTTGTATTTATTGGTAGTAATGAGCAAGCCAATAAGTGGCGATGTGGTGCCCAAAATATCGTTAACTTGAATGGCTCTTTTGTCTACTCTGGTTTTACAGATGGCCACCAACACCTAGAAGGAATAGGCAGGCGTACGCGTACCCTTAGCTTATTCGGTATTCCAACATTATCGGACACTGTCTCTACCATCAAGAAATGGGCTGACACTGTTAAAGAAGATAATTGGGTATTAGGAAGAGGATGGATAGAAAGAGAGTGGACAGATGAACAACGTTTCTTAACTGCAGCAGATGTTGACCCGTTTACTCAAAACAAACCCCTGTTTATGCCTCGGGCAGATGGAGTTTCAGCCTTGGTCAACTCAAAAGCACTTGAATTAGCAGGCATCACAAAAAACACGCCCGACCCTGAGGGCGGTAAATATGAGCGAGATGAAAATGGCATGCCCACCGGCTATGTACTCGCCACTGCCATGCAAACTTTTCGCGATATTATTCCAAAAGAATCCGACCAGTATATCAAACAAAATTTACTATTAGGCATGCAAGATAATGTGGCTAAAGGTTGGACACACTCACATGACGCAGGTATGACTTTACGAGAACTAGGGTTACTACATGAATTACACAAAGAAGACAAAATGGTACATAAAGTTTATGTTGCTGTGCCTATTAAAGAAGCTAGCGAACTGATACAACAGGCTCCCACCAAAACAACCGATGGCTTAATAAAGGTAAATGGCGTAAAAGTATTTATTGATGGGACGTTAGGTTCAAGAGGCGCGGCTTTACTAGAACCCTATTCTGATGCACCACACAAAGGTTTTATGAACCGAACAACGAAAGAAGAACTAATGCCAGTGCTCGCTCAATCCCTTAAGAATGGATGGCAAGTGATGACCCATGTGATTGGTGATAGAGCCTTATCAAGCACGCTCAATTGGTATCAAGAATCTTGGGAGATAACACCTAAACGTGAATGGGCAAAAACCAACTTAAGGTGGCGATTAGAACATGCACAAATTATCCCTGAAAATGAACAAACGCGTTTAGTTAATATGAAAGTAACGCCATCCATGCAACCAAGCCATGCTATTGGCGATCTTAATTTTGCGCCTAGTAGATTAGGTATGGAACGGCTTGCCTATGCTTATCCTTGGCAATCGTTAATAGAAAAAGGGCTAAAAATAGTCGCAGGCTCAGATGCACCGGTAGAGGTTGGCGATCCTAGAATAGAATTTTATGCAGCAATTTCAAGAACACGACTTGATG
>DDIL01000021.1 GCA_002338515.1 Glaciecola sp. UBA1851
GCAGCAGTTGAAGAGAGAGGACTGAAAAACATTCCTACTACTGCTGACGCTTTACCGGCATTTAATGAAGCATCTGTAGTGGAGCTATTTGATAAAACGGGTGTACTATCGCCAACTGAATTAGCTAGCCGCTTTGAAGTATATGCAGAGCAATATGTTTTATCTATTGAGGTAGAAGCTAAACTTGTGATTGATATGGCTACCACTAAAATTTACCCGGCCGCATTGAGTTATTTAGGTTCAATAGTAGACACGGCTTCTGGTTTGTCTTCAATGGGTATCGACTTTGGTAAACCAACCGCTGAATTAGTAGCATCAACCGCTACTAGCATGATTGCAAGTGTAGATAAACTTAAAGACGTACTAGCGCGACACGACTTTGATTCAACAGATACACATTTAAAACATTGTGCAGATGTAATTTGCCCGTTAATGGTAGAAGTCAGAGAGTATGCTGATACTTTAGAAGGTGCGATTTCTGATGAACTTTGGCCGTTACCTAAATATCAAGAAATGCTATATATAAAGTAACGTAACACAATAATAAAAAATGCCAAGCCACATTAAGTGCCTTGGCATTTTTGTTTATTTTTTAGCGCTCTATTTTACAAATTTCAAATTATTTGTTGTGTTAGCATAAAGACAACACTTGCTTATTCCTACCAACCTGTAAATATAGACTGGTTAACTTCAGTTGGGGATAAGTAAAGTGTTACACATTTTCTTATCACGAACTGAGGTTAGTTAAAAATACGTCATTTCTAGGAGCAAACAATGAGAACAATAATCACACCTAGTTTATGCATAGCCGCGCTGGCTTTGTTAACTGCATGCAACTCAACGTCAAATGAAACTTCTCGGCAAGCTGCCGAGCGTATTGTGCAGCAAAATATAATTGTAGATGGTCACATAGATGTGCCCTACCGGGTAGAAAAAAATTGGGTAGACGTGACTCAAGCAACAAGTGCAGGAGATTTTGATTACCCAAGGGCAGTTCAAGGCGGTTTAGATGCACCCTTTATGTCTATTTATGTACCTGCGAGTTTAGATAATTCTGACGCGTCAACTAAGTTGGCGCACCGGCTAATTGACTCTGTTGAAGCCATTGTTGGTCGAGCACCAGACAAATTCGCCTTAGCTTACACAGTAGAGGACGTTGAAAATAATTTTAAAAATGGATTAATTTCATTGCCAATGGGCATGGAGAATGGTTCGCCTGTTCAAGGCAGTTTAGAAACATTAAACACCTTCTATAAACGCGGCATTCGTTACATTACCTTAGCGCATTCTCAATCCAATCATATTAGTGACTCATCATATGATTTACGCCGAAAATGGAAAGGTTTAAGCCCATTTGGAAAAGAAATGGTGTTGCATATGAATAAGCTGGGGATAATTGTTGATATTTCTCATGTATCAGACGACGCATTCTATCAAGTACTCGAAGTAACCCAATCACCTGTTATCGCTTCACACTCGTCATTGCGTCAATTCACACCTGGTTTTGAACGAAATATGACTGACGATATGGTGAAAGCATTGGCTGGAAATGGCGGGGTAATTATGATCAACTTTGGCTCAGGTTTTATTAGTCCTGCCGCTCGATACTGGCGTGATAACTTGGGTGAAAAACGTGAACAATTAATTGAACAATACGGCGCTGATTCAAAAGAATTGATTGAGTTTAACGAAAACTATGAGAAAAATAACCCGTATCCATTCGCCGATCTAACCGATGTGCTTGACCATATCGATTATGTCAGAGATTTAGTGGGTATCGATTATATTGGTATTGGCTCTGACTATGACGGTGTGGGTGATTCTTTACCAACCAAGTTAAAAGATGTATCAACTTTCCCTAATTTGGTTGAAGGTTTACTTGATAGAGGATACAGCGAATCTGATATTAAAAAAATCCTAAATGGAAACGTATTAAGGGTATGGCGAGAAGTGGAAGCAGTATCAAACCAATAAACTCAAATACGTACTTCTTTTATTAGTTAGGCTTAAACTAGTTTGCAATACATTTTCTCGAGCTAAAATTTGAATATCATTTTTAGCTCGGGTAATACCTGTATATAAAAGCTCTCTTGTGCAACCTTGTGTCGCCTCAAAAGGTAAAATTAGCAATACATGTTCAAATTCGCTTCCTTGTGTTTTATGAATGGTTAGCGCAAATGAGGTTTCATAACGCGGTAACCTGTTCACACTTAACTTAAGTGGTGGACGATTCTCTCTCTCAATATAAGCAATAAGCTGTCCTGATGAACTGCTATCTTGCCAAACAATACCAAAATCACCATTGCTTAATCCAGACGATGCGTCGTTCTCAGCAATCATAATTGGCTGTCCGTGAAAAGTGTCAGCAAAACGCGTATTACCCACTTCGTACAACACTCTTTCACAAAACCATTTATTAATAGATTCAACCCCATTTTGCCCTTTTCTAACTGGGCTGAGAATACGAAAAGTTTTAACTAGTTCAAATAAAGCTTGAACGGAGGTTGCGCTTTTAAGCGCATTCGCATAACGTTGAACAAAATTATTTAATAACGCGTTCTGCTTACTTAAATAAGTTTCACGTGAGGTCGCTTCTGGCAAAATATGATTACCAGCAAGCATTGGGTTTAGCTCGCCTAACGTTTGATTAATAACAAAATTTGCAATCTTGTTAATGCTTTCATTCGAGCGATGGTTTTGCTCTAGTGTGACAATATGGTCGTTATCTGTGTCTTCACCACTATCAAATTTAGTATCCAGCATTTGCTCTAAGTAATCGCACATGGTATTTGACTTTGTGTTTTCGCTTTTAAAAACCAAGTCTTTTAGCACGTTCCCTGGCTCTACCGAGGGTAGTTGTTGAGCATCGCCCACTAGAATAATTTTCGTTTTTGGTTTACATGCGTTTAATACTTTTGCGAAAAGTGCCGTATCAACCATTGAGAACTCATCAATAATTAGTAAATCACACATAATCGGATTTGCATGATTTTTTACTACCGATGCACTGCCAGGTTGCGTGCCAATAAGTTTATGTATGGTTTGTGCAATGGCAGGTAACTTTTCACATATTTCGGTAAGAAGCGGATTGCTTTTCAAATTGTCTAACGCAAATTGCAAACTTTCGCTTAAGCGCTGCGCAGCTTTGCCTGTTGGAGCGGCCAGTTCAATTTGTAAATTAGGAAAAATAGCCCTTAACATGACCAACATTCTTGCAACCGTGTAAGTTTTACCCGTGCCAGGCCCGCCATTTAAAATCATAAATTGTTGCACTAATGAACACGCTACTGCTTGCGCCTGTCTTGTTTTGGCGGCATCACCTTCAAATAGCTGAGCAAAAATTTGTTGATGATACTCATTGACCTCTAGCGTTTTATAATTTCTGAATTCATTTACTTTTGAGAAGATAAAGCTTTCATAGTCGTAGTATCGTTTTATCATTAAATGTTGACCAGACAACACATAAGGTGGCCGAGGTTGATGAGCATTTAACCAAGTTTGAATTACATCTGTTAAAATTTCTAAGCTAGGCATTGCTATGCCCACTTCTATATTATCGTTAGCTTCCTCTTTTTTCGCACTATCTTTTTGGAGGTCAACTTGGGTCAGATTTGAAGGTACTAACTCAAATAGTTTGTCACTAGAACTCTCTGTAGTTTCATCACTCTTAATACTGCTAACCAATGGGGAGTCGTCTGAATTTTCAACGCTGCAAAATATTTTCTTATTAGCAATATGTTTAAGTGGCAAGCGTGTATGCCCTTGAAAAAGCGATGCGTGCAATTTTAATAATATGCCTAGTAATATATCTGTATTTGTATAGTTAACTGTTATATTTGAATCAGGTGTTGAAGATTGTATTACCTTTTCTTGAAGCGGGTAGAATTCAAGTACCTTGCTCACTATAGCCGCATCGTGTTTGCTAATTCCTTCACAATTTTTAAGTAACTCTCTGTACATTTTTACACACCTACCTTGTCAGTATCCAAACTTAAAAATTTATCAAGTAACGTCCACGTTTCTTCTTCAATTTTAGAAAAGTAAATACCCGTGCAAGGTGGATGGAAAGGTGACATGCCTCTTAAAAACAAATAGTAAACACCACCAAAATGGCAGTTTCGAGAATAGCCTGCTAGCCTTTTTTGCAAATAAGTATCAAGGGCCCAACTGTAAATAAGGTATTGTAAATCATAAAGATGAGACTGAACGGCATGGGTCAAAGACGCACCCAAATAATCACTAGGATGGCTACCTAAATAGTTTGATTTATAATCTGCAACATAATATTTCCCATCATATTCAAACAATAAATCAATAAATCCATGCATCATCCCGTTTAATTCGCTACTACTAATATTAGCAATAAGTGCTTTTGTCTGTTCTAACGTTGAAAGATTACTATCCGCATTGTTTTCTTGTTTTGCTTGTCTATGTGCATTTAACAATTTATTCAGTTTTGAAGCGGTTAGCTTATGAAGTGGGAAATAAAATTCCGGCTCCTTCAACACGCTATTTTTTGGTAAATCAGCAAGTTTAAAAGAAGCTTGAGAATCGACATTAGGGATAGGCGTTTCGAGTATTTCATCTAGAAAACTCTCTAGCAATCCTAAATCGCAATCACGCCCAGAATTTAAATAAAATTGAATATGGACGTTGTTTTTCTCTAACTTAAATTTTTCAGTGAAATCATGATCTTCAAGTAAGTTATGCAGCAAAGTACCGGTATCAGCACTTTTTTCCATTGTATAACGATAGGCCATATTCGGCTCATCATTTGGTGTAGGAACAATAATGGCAGATTGGTCTCGCTCTTTTTCACTTAAATCAATGAAAGGTTTTACTGGCTTGCCGTGATCTTGTTTTGCAATTTGTGAGAAAGATGCAAGCTGCCAGGCTTGTTTCGTTTCACCTAAAAACACACTAGTTGTTAGTGCTTCAACATTTTCCTGAAGCTCGGCATTTGATGTTTCACTGTCATTTGCATAATAATTTAGGGCAAACAATGCTGGCTCTTTTTCAGCCATGTTAACTAACGCATTGTGCATTTCTTTTGAATTACTCGTATGCTGTTTAACAATATTAAATAAAGGCGTATTTGCAAAACTTGTTGGCTTACCTACACCTAAATAGCATCGGTGTATGGCTCGCGTAATCCCAACATATAACAGACGCATTTGTTCTTCTTTTTCTTGAAAAACAGCCGTGTCTTTCACTTTGTCGCCCCCACCTAACACAACCACATTGCTTTCAGTGTCTTCATCAAAATATTTTCTAATATGATTATCGCTGCGCATTCTTTTGCCAAATCCGGCAAAGGGGATAAATACGATTGGGTATTCCAACCCTTTTGAGCCGTGTAAGGTAACAATTTTGACTAGATCTTCATCTGACTCTAATCGTTGCTCATTCTCGGTTTCTTGCTCGTCTTCACTCTCTGCATCATTATTGGGTAACTGTTTTTTCAACCAAGTGAGTAATTGATAGGCATGTTCACTTGTTTTACTTTGTTCGTTTAAAAGCTCTGCTAAGTGTGAATAGTTAGTAATGATCCGCTCTTTAGACACACTCACTCTACGGTTTTTAAACTGTGTTTTTAGCAATTTTGTCAGCATCACTAAAATGCCATCCTTAGCCCATATTTGTTTTAAATCAAAGAATAGTTGCTTGATACTGTCAAACTCATTGATGTTGGTTTGCAACGCGCAAATATCCATTGGAGAGAGCCCAAACAAATCACTACTTAATGCTCGAAAGAACTTGCGGTTATTATTCGCATGTAAAATACCATCTAACGCATAATAAATAGATTGCGCTTCATGGCTTTCAAACACATCAGACTTTTCACTTAAATAAACGACTGGAATACCACTAGCATTTAAGGCTGTCTTAATTTTTTCAGCATCTGACTTGCCCGGTACTAAAATAGCGATATCTTTAAATTCAATCGCTTTGCCTTCTACGCTAGCTTCCTTAGTTAGCCTAATAATTTCATTAGCAACAGATTGTGCTTGCGGCTCTTTATATTCAGCCCGTCCTTTTCCGTTAGGCCATAAGTCTTGATTAACTTGGAAATGGATTGCGCCTGGCATGTCATCTTTAAATGCAGGCTCTTTATCTAGTTTGCCTTTGAAAATCCAAGGATAATTAATCGCTTGGCCAAATAAAATAGCCTCGTTTGGCGTTGAAGCAGAGTTAGTTAATTCTGAATCAAGCGAACTTAACCGTTCAGCACTATGCGAATTATTAAGTTGAGTTAACGTTTGTTTGTTCTGTTGGGCGTCTATCTCAGACTGTTTAATATCGCTTAGTGAACAATCCTCTAAACTTTTACCTAAAAACAAAATATTGTAGGCATCAATCATGTGCTCAGAAGAACGATAGTTATTCTGCATAGACCAATTGAAATCAGCTTCATTTCGCGCCTTTATGTAGGTATTAACATCCCCTCCCCTAAATGCATAAATAGCTTGTTTAGGATCACCTATCATCAATAATAAATGCTTACCCTTAGAAGGGTAACATCTTGAGAAAATACCGTATTGCAGTGCATCTGTATCTTGAAACTCGTCAATAAGAGCGTAGGGAAAAGACTCAGTTATGTAATTAATCACATTTTCGTTATTTTGCTCTATCGCTTCATATAGTCCAAAAATGGTATCGTCATGATCAATCGTTTCTTTTTTAAGTTTTGATAGTGAAGATGAGGCTTTTATGTCAGTAATAGCCGCTAGCATGCATTCATAATAATAATATTCAATAGCACTTAGCGACTGCTTTTTTTGTTCCTCAAAAGCTTTTTTCTTTGCTCTTTTTTCAACGTTAATCGCCTTTATGCCTGCCATTACCGCTTTTGTAGCTTCAAGCAGGCTTGCTGCCTCTTGCTTACTAGAAAAACAAGGCTGTATCTTTTTTACCTGAAATATTTTAGCCAAATTCGAATGAGTAGGAATATGATCAGGGCTTTTTTCTTCCAACCATAATAAAAACTCCGCAAGCGTATTAAGCTCTTTATCGATGTCAGTAGGTTTTGTATTTTCTTTAATTTTTAGCTTATACATCTCACTGTGGTTTTGGTAGAAATTTAAAAATACATCAATATTTGATACTTGCTCAGAAAAGAATGCGGTTATGTTTGCAATCAATGTTGCTTCATTTTCGCTGTATAATTGATGAATGCTATCTAAGCTTGGTTGGTTTATATGCTTTGTTTCAGCATCTGCATTATTAAGTGCTGAGTTACCAAATTCTGCGCTATGCTGCTCATTTGGAAATAAAGAAAGTGTGTTATGTCCATGCAAGCCTATATAAAACTTACTATAGAAATCACTAGGCGTGTTTATACTTAAAAACTCAAACGCGTCTAACATCTGCTTATTTGATTGATTTTTTCTAAAATAGTCTTGAATAGACTGCATAACAAATGGCTTAGATGTGTCTACCAATTTAAAATCGAAACTTTGCCTTCGCATAAACGCTGATTGCTTTAGCACTCTTTGACAAAAGCTATTGATAGTAAAGATTGATGCTTCATCTAAGCTTAATGATGCAAGTTTTAATAACCTTATTGCTTGCTGTATTTGCAAGTCATAATTGTTTGTTTCATCAATCTGTATATTGCTAATAAACGAACAAAATAAAGAATCAATAGATGCTGGAGCATTTTGTAATGTATCTAAGAGCGAATTAATTTCTTTTGCAATCCGCCCTTTTAATTCTTCGGTTGCTGCCTTGGTAAACGTCACTATAAGAATCTTTTTAAGCTCAACTTGCTTTTCGAGCAATAGCCTGATGACGACACGTGTAATGTTATAGGTTTTACCTGTACCGGCGCTCGCCTCAATAATATGCCGACCACTCAATGTCATACTGCCTACATCTAGCGGTAAAGCTTCATTTACCAAAGGTTTTTCAGGAAATTGATTTTCATTTACTGTCATATTCCCCATTCCTTAGGTAAGTGTTTTGAGAAAACGCGGTATAAATCAATTAAATCTATTTGCTGCCCGTCTATCCCGTCAAGGTAAAAATAGTTGGCGTACTCGTTCCACATATAACTATTATTAATGGCGTCAACTAAGCCATTTTTAAGCTCAATGTCTATCCCTTGGTCGTTAAACAATGCACCCTTGTTTTGATTTTTTGATGTAATGTGACTGTCTGCCAAAGGTAAAAAATCGCCTTGCGTATGGGCTACATCTTCCATTTTTGCTAGCGATTTATTCAATGTTGCACCTAAGCTAATATGCAGTAATGCTGGTTTACGCATACCTTTACAATAAATAGTGACTACTTCTTGTAAAAATTGCTCGGCTTTTTCTAAAGAGAAATTAGTTTCATCAAATATAAGCGTTTCTAAGTTAACCTCCGGTGGCTCATCATTAGTTCCTTTGAAGTATTTTAGTAGCTCTTTGCTATATGTTTTTATATCAAAATAAGCCACTTCTGAGCGCACCGTTTTATTTAGGCTTAAACACTTAACCGCGTGGTTAATACAAAACTCAAACAAGGCTTTTTCTTTTACAATTTGAGGTAAAAACTGGCAAGTATTCTCACCGCAATCATCAAGTACCGCCATATCTGAAAATATCTGTACATTGGTGGATTCTGTTTTTATTGTGGTAACAAACTCCTGATGCGAATGCGTATGACTGTAAGCAGACACATCAATTGATTCCGCTAATTGTTCGTATATACGAGTAAATATTTGATTGCGTGATGCAATTTCTGGCAAATCACCGGCTTTTTCTAATTCGCTGAGTGTGGAATAAAACACTTGTTGCTGTGATTGAGCTAGCGCGCCCAACATACTAGTGTTGATTTGATATTTTGTTAATCCTGATACAGCAAAAGGCTCAACATCACTTTGCACATCTGAGAAGCTATCAAATGAAACTTGTAGATGGTGCTTTGAAAAAGCGGCAAGTGGATCATCAAAAAATTGAGTAAGCGTGCGCACACTTAAATTATGAGGTAACACAAAATCGATATCAAACGGCTCCCCATTTTGTTCATCTAGTGGACTAATTTCATTTTGTGCAATCTTTAAATATGGCGAACAATAAGATGGACGTTGCGCATATAGTCTGTGTTCAATATTCTCCTGTTTAAACGCTTTCGAACTAAAAGGTTGTAATGGATGAAGGTTGATAATGTCTTGCTTGAATACTTTTTTTACATAGTCACAGAATTCGCGCAATACTAAACTTGGCTCTCGTGGGCTGTTGTTTTTGATACTTCGCCCTTGATAACTTAAATATAAGTAGTCTCTTGCTGACACAACCGCTTCTAAAAACATATATCGGTCTTCATTTCTTCTAGAGCGGTCAGTCACTAAGGGGTTGTCTAAAGGAATAAGGTCAATGCTCAAGGGTTGAGTCACGCGTGGAAATACGCCATCGTTTAGCCCTAAAATACATACCACTTTAAACGGCACACTTCGCATAGGTACCATTGAGCAAAACGTGACTTGGCCCGTGTTAAACTGATTAAGCGGGTCGGGTTTCGATAATATATTGCTAAGAGCTTCTCTTGCCACGCTTAAACTCACTATTTGATCATATTCAGCTTTCATTAAATTAGCGCTAATTTGTTCAATGGCGTTTAACAGTGCATTAATTGAATACGCAGTTTGTTTTGATTCAAACAAGCTTTCGATAATATCCGTTCGCATATAAGCTAACCAATCAAACATATGTCGCGGCTTTGCTAGTTCAGTATAAATAGTTTGTAAGGTATCAATAAATAAAACAAGTTTGCCCAATGTTTGCAGGCTTAAACCCTCTACGCTATCTAATAACCCAAAATCTAATTCTTCATGTTGCTGTTGTGAATACAGTGCTGACTTTAAAAGCCGTGATAATCCCCATTGCCATGTATAGGTATCGTTAGCTTCATCTAACTTTAATGTAGCCGCTTTATGAGCAGCATCTTTTCCCCAATAAATATTGGCGTCTGATATCCATTTTTCGCAAATTTCTACTTCAGACTTTGATAATTCAAACTTGTTTTGAACACTATCAATTTGCAAGTAATCAATAATAGACGTGGAAGAAAAACGGCTGTCGGGTAACGCCAGCATATCCATAAACATAGCAACGGTTGGGTCGGCATCAAGTGGCGCTCTATCTGCTATTGAACATACTAACTTCGGATCATCACTGGTATCTTCGTCGTACGGCCCTCTAAACACACCCTTCACATAAGGAGCGTATTCTTCTACCGCAGGGCACAACACTATAATGTCATGAGGCTGAATGGATTGTGTTTCATCATTATTAATAATATGCAGTAAGTAATCATGAAGCACTTGAATTTCACGCAAATGGCTATGGCAGTTATGCACGCTAACGCTATTGTCTAATTCAATAAGTTCTGCTTCACCTTGATTTGCGTTGATTAAATCTTGTTGAATAGCACGCAGTAAGGATGGCGTAATTGACTCACTGTTTGCAACTGGCATTTCAAACAAGCCGCCATCCGTATAGTCTAAATAGTCAATTTCTCTTAGCTGATTAAAAAGCGTTCTGCCTTGTTTACCCAAATTCGCTAAAAGTGAATTGGCACTTTCCTCATCAGCAAAGCCTTCTAAACCTTGCGAGAGCTTTTGTTTGAGCTGCAGTTTAACTTGTGCTTTTTCAGAAATTAAATCGCCCCAGTACTCCACACATGGGTTAAGGTGAAATAAATAAATATCAACTTGTTTGCTAATTTCCACCAAAAACTTCAATTGTTCTGGCGTGAATGCATTCACCACAAAGATATAAATAACTTTGGGTAAATCAAATTTATCTACTTGAAACTTTTTCGTCGCTTCTTCAATTATTTTGGCTGGATACCAAGTATCTTCGTTAACTAAGTTTTGCCACAATAGCCGTTGCCATGGCTCTAGTATTAATGAAGAAGCGTGACTTGGCTCATCAAAAACAGATTTATTTTCCTGCCATTTTTCAAACCAATGTGGTCGAAATTGCATATATTGTTCAAACACATCAGCAGTGTGATGTGCCAACATAAAACGAGCCTTATCTGAATCATTAGCCTGTTGCCAGTATTCATTGGCAAAGGTAGCGTCTTCATTGTCAATAAACACTTGGCTACGCAGCATTTGCTCTATTCGCCAAACCATTACTTCTCGTTTGTAGGGTGACTCTTTAGGTACCTTATCTTCGCCAAGTATTTGTCTACATAGATTATAAATGCCGCGCGTTACTAGTGGGAAATCAATATTCATAGAAACATGGCATTGCTTCGCAATCCCCATATTGACGTAATGCTTCATGCCTTGACTTTCAACCATCACAATAGAAGGCTCAAATAAGTCTAACGTACCTTTTTGGTAATCATCATTTATATAGGCAATCAGTACTTGAAGAAGAAACTCCTGCCGATTAGAAGGTACTAAGTTAAACATAAATTAACCAGCAAATCCTGTTCATAAAACTCCGAGTATTCAATTAAAAACGTCGTTACCGCGAATAAAATGTCATTGCCGCGAACCACATGTCATTACCGCGAAAGCGGTAACCCCCAAAACACACCTAGCTCTCAACAGTGAGGATGTATTGGGAGATACTCGCCTGCGCGAGTATGACTAGTGTGCTAAGCCGCAACAACACAACCACTATCACAAAAAAAATGTCGTTACCGCGAATAAAATGTCATTACCGCGAAAGCGGTAAACCCCAAAACTCAACCATTGTTCAAAATAAGCGTCATTACCGCGAAAGCGGTAATCTCCAACATTCACCTCGCTTTTCAACAGGGAGAGTGTATTAGAAGATCTTCGCCTGCGCGAAGATGACGCAAAGCTAAGATGACAAATTGCGAGTATTACGAATGGCGAGGAGGAAGTATTGCGAGATCTCCGCCTGCGCGAAGATGACGTTTAAAAGCTACATCACACATTCTTTAGCTTCACTCGCTTTTTCAATTGCCCGCTCAATCATAGTGGTAGCTTGTTCGTTATTAATCTTTTCAAGTACAGTATTAATTACCTTTTCTGCTGTGCTTTCTGAAGACGCATCAATCAAACAACTATAAGCATTGGCAACTTTATCTTGTGCTTCTAATAATTTGTCAGGATTATTTACATTTTCTTCCATAACTTGCTGAATTATTTGTGCTAACTCACCTGCCTTTTGAGATGCTTCTCCGAATTGTTCTAAATTTAACTCGTCAAAATTCAACGCATCCAAGGTTTGTTGGACACCATCTAACGCTTCGTTCGCAGCTTGCTGGGCCTCATCTATTTTTTTGGTTGCTTCTTCACAAGCGGTCAAGCTCAATATTAACGCCGTTGCGAGTATTATTTTTTTCATTATTGTCTTCTTTTTGTTGTCAATCACCAGTCTAATACTAAGCCAAACAATCAAATATTGCAGGTAAAATTTATGCTTTATAAGAAAAGAGAAGGTTTGTTAGCCAATGACTTCATATTTGTTTTATGGTCTATATTTCCAACTAAAACTCGCCAAATAGTTTATTCATAAGCAACTATCCTGTATAGTCCGCGCGAATTGATATAAAGGCTTCAAACTGTTCGCCTGTCACACATGCTATTTAGGAAATTCCATTGATTACTGCTTCTAACGTCACCATGCAATTTGGTGCAAAACCCCTCTTTGAAAATATCTCTGCTAAGTTTGGTAACGGCAACAAATATGGCTTAATTGGTGCCAACGGATGTGGTAAATCAACCTTAATGAAAATATTAAGCGGTGAGCTTATGCCAAGTGCTGGTAATGTATCGGTCACACCCGGTGAGCGTATTGGTACATTAAATCAAAACCAGTTTGGATTTGAAAACCTTTCCGTAGTAGATGCCGTGATTGTTGGCGATGCTAGGCTTTGGGAAATCAAAAAAGAACGCGATAGAATATATGGCTTGGCTGAGATGTCAGAAGAAGATGGCATGAAAGTAGCCGATTTAGAAGCTGAATTTGCTGAGCTTGACGGTTACACAGCAGAAACACGCGCTATAGAACTACTAATTGAAGCGGGTATTGATGAAGCTTATCACTTTGGACTAATGAGCGAAGTAGCGCCAGGCTTAAAGCTTCGAGTATTGATTGCGCAGGCGCTATTTTCTGAGCCTGACTTATTGTTACTTGATGAACCTACCAACAACCTTGATATTTATACCATTAAATGGTTAGAAGATGTTCTGAATCAACGCCGTTCCACCATGATTATTATTTCGCATGATAGACATTTTCTTAATTCTGTTTGTACTCATATGGCAGATATCGATTATGGTGAACTAAGAATTTACCCAGGAAATTATGATGCATACATGGCGGCAGCATCGTTAGTTCAAGAGCAATTACTGACGGAAAATGCTAAGAAAACCGCTGAAATTGCCGAACTACAGAGCTTTGTAGATAGATTTTCAGCGAATGCATCAAAAGCAAAACAAGCTACATCTCGTGCAAAACGGATGGAAAAAATAGAGCTTGATGAAGTGGTTGCGTCTAGTCGTCAGTCACCTTATATCACCTATAAACAACATAAAAAACTACATCGATTAGCACTAGAAATGCATGATTTATCCCATGGATTTGAAGACAATCAATTATTTACCGGTGGCGATATTTTATTGGAAGCAGGTAGCAAACTGGCTGTCATTGGTGAAAATGGTGTAGGTAAAACAACCTTTTTGCGCTGTTTAGTCAACGAATTACAAGCCAATAGCGGTACCATGAAATGGTCAGAAAATGCAGTAATTGGCTATTGCCCGCAAGATGTCAGCAATGATTTTGCTGTGAGTATGGGAATATTTGATTGGATGAGCCAATGGCGCACACCTAAGCATGATGATTTAGCCGTAAGAGCGATTTTAGGTCGGTTATTATTCAGCGCCAATGACATTAAAAAAGATGTAAAAGTATGTTCAGGTGGTGAGAAGAACCGTTTAATGTTTGGCAAATTAATGATGCAAGATATAAATGTATTAATAATGGACGAACCCACTAACCATATGGATATGGAAGCCATAGAAGCATTGAATAAAGCACTTAAAGACTTTGATGGCACCCTCATATTTGTAAGCCACGACAGAGAGTTTGTATCAACGTTGGCAAACAATATTATTGAAATTAAAGATGAAAAACTGCATTTCTTCAATGGCACATTCGCGGAATACACCTCTAGCTAATAACAAGCTAACTACACTCAAGCGGCGCTTACACGTCGCTTAAATGAGTAACGGCCGATTAGCTATCTGTAAACAGCATAAGTTTTGCTATACTTATGATACCCGCATATCCATTTTAAAATAACATATGACCTTAATTGACTATGCAATAGTGCTTGCATACCTGATTGCTATGCTGGGCATTGGGTTTTACTATCGCAATCAAAAAAGCCAATCTGATTACTTTTTAGGGGGAAGAACTCTTCCTTGGCAAGCATTGTCATTGTCAGTCATGGCCACTCAACTTTCAGCCGTAAGCTTCATATCTGCCCCCGCATTTGTTGGTTTAAGAGAAGGTGGGGGCTTAATTTGGCTCTCTTATGAATTAGCCATTCCATTAGCCATGTTATTTTTACTTTGGTTTATTCTACCTAGCCTGCATGCTAGTGGAGTGGTAAGCGTTTATGACTTCCTAGAAAAAAGATTTAACCGTTTTACTCGCGTGCTAATTAGCCTTGTTTTTCAAATAAGCCGTTCATTTGCGACGGCAATAATGATCTATGCCATCACAATAGTGTTGCAAAGCACTATGGGCCTCCCTTTTTGGCTCAGTATTATAAGCATTGGATTAATCACGCTTATTTACAGTGCGTTTGGCGGAATGAAAGCGGTAGTAATTGGTGATGCAGTACAAATGTTATTAATTATTTTTGGGGCAGCAGCGTGTTTATGGGTGGCGCTAAGTCACTTAGGCGGTTTTCAAATGATAATTAATAACATAGATTCTTCTCGCTTAAGCACGTTTAACTACTCGGGCTATGGTTTAACAGGCAATGATTTTGGGTTACTACCCATGTTGTTTGGTGGCTTAGTTTTATACGCTTCATATTACGGATGTGACCAATCGGAGGCACAGCGAAGTCTTTCAAGTCGTTCAATTGGTGATTTAAGGAAAATACTCGTTACTGTAGGTTTAGCACGCTTTCCTATTACTCTTCTTTACTGTTTTAGCGGCCTAGCAATAGGCGCGCTGGTAGTAACGACTCCAGATTTCGCCGCACAAATACCGGCAGATAAGACTGACTGGATGGTGCCCATATTTATTATCAATTATATGCCTATTGGTTTAACGGGCTTATTAGTTGTAGCAATGATGGCTGCTGCAATGTCATCGTTAAGCTCAGCAATTAATAGTTTAGCCGCTGTATCGCTGGAAGATTATGTGCGTATATCTAAAAAAACATTAAGCCCGACTCAATATGTAAACAATGCGCGTTGGGTAGGAATTTTTTGGGGATTACTTACACTTGGGTTGTCAACCGTTGCAGGAGATATTGCACCCACTATTATAGAAGCTATAAATAAAATAGGCTCGGTGTTTTACGGACCAATTCTTGCCATATTCTTATTAGGTATTTACAACAAAAAAGTCGGGGCGCTTGCTGCAAGTACTGGATTAATTGTAGGCGTTGGCGTCAATATTTATCTATGGTTATCGGGTAGTTTATTATTTTGGTTTTGGTGGAATGTGATCGGATTTGTCACTACCCTAGTTTGTGCGATTACTTTAACTGTTATTTATTCAAATAATGAAATAAGAGAGCAGCCTAAATTTGTAACAGGCATAACCATAGGGTCTGTCATTATTCTTTCATCGTGGTTCGTGTTGATATTCGCAATAATCGCGTATCTAACTCAGTTAATAAGTTAACCTTATAGTCTGTGAAAAGATACTATAAGGTTGCCAATACGATACGATCTTTGCCAGTGCGTTTCGCGTTGTACATAGCTTGGTCACTTCTTTCAATGAATGATTCATACGTATCCGTTGCTTGCAACTCAGCAATACCCATTGAGACCGTGTAATTTGGCAGCTCTTCTTGTTTTTGGCTACTAATTGCATACATTAATTCACTAGCGATTTGTTCGGCTTCTTGCAAATGTAAATTTGAAATAATAATACCAAACTCTTCTCCACCTAACCTGTATAGGTTGTCTGACTTTCTTAATCGAGATCTAATGGATTGGCTTAAGTCCTTTAGTACTTGATCTCCCATTATATGACCATAATTATCATTTAATACTTTGAAATCATCTATATCTAGAATAATTAAACATGTGGTATTGGCAATGTCATTCTTTCGTTGAATTTTATTGTTTAGTTCAATATCAAAGGCACGTCTATTTCCACATGAAGTTAAAAAATCCATGTTTGCTAGGCTGTCTAGGTTACTATTTTCTGACTTTGCTTCATTTGAAAACACATAAACAAACATGCTCGTACCGAACAACGCTAAGTAAGCTGTTGCCAGTTCCATACTTTGTAAATTGCCTTGAAGCACAGGAAAAGTAAGTAAACATATTAGTAAAACTAGACCAAATGCAATCTTATTACTCACCAAAAAGAACATAGTCACGGACGATGGATAGACCCAGTAAAATTGAGCAGAACCACCTACTATGACTGACATAGAAGAGCCGATAGTAACAAGAACGCATAAGTAAATTCTGGAAAATTCGATATGTTTACGGAGGAAGGTATTACGATAAATTAACGCGGCACTACTTATCAAAAAAAGATCGACAAAAAAGATATCCCAATCTTGATTGGCCAGTCTATACATAGTTATAGGCGTAACAAAAATGAACAAAAGCCCACTTAAACCCATGATTATTCTATCAATCATTGGGCGAGACTTGGTTTTTCTATATACGGTTACTAGTTTTTCAATCATGAATGCATTGGCATCAAATTATAAATAAAAATTTCTTAAGTATAGTCATATCGGCAATTGGTTGAGAAATTGAAAAATTTATTACGGATGTCTTTGAATCAATAAGTATTGTTATACATTTATAAGCATATTATTAGACTAAACATTTCAAATGTTTTTGATTTTATTTTTTATTCTCATTAAATGTGGCAAGTTGACTCTGCTTATCCTTTAATTTCATCGCCAAATATGTCTTTTGCTCTGAATCTGCTGCTTTAATTTGAGCTTCTAGAGTTTTAATCTGCTCTTTAATCTTTAGTTCCTTTACTTCTTTTTGCTCGGCCGCCTCTGCTTTATCAAACACAATTGACTCCGGCTCTTGAGTTTGTTTTTCGTTTTCTTTTTTTAATTTTGCCAAGGGTTTCGCAATTACAATTGGTTTGTCGTCATAACGACGCTGATTCATAAAGCTTGGCGACACAATTTCAATATCTGCTTCATGTAACACATCCAAAATACATGTATGTAGTTTAGAGCGCGCGCTAATCATACTTTTCACCTCTTCAAGCAAACCAGATACACGGTAACTTACTGAGAAGTCGCCTAATTCAATTACTTGTACGAATGAATCGGTTAAGCCAGCCTCTTCCGCCGCTTTATTTAATAATTCATCAATCTTCTTATGATGGATGTCATACCCAAGAGAAAGGTTTGCTGATATTACTGTGCCTGAACTTCTTACCACTTGAATCGGTTCAGACAGTAAATAACTATTAGTAAATGAAATTAGCTCACGTTGCTCTGTTTGCAATTCTGTATCAAAAATACCTTTTTCAGAGACTCGACCAAAAAATGTACCGACGCGGATAAAATCACCTGTGCGAAAAGGTTGAGTTATTCTTAAGACGAGCCCCGCCATGATATTTGACACCATAGTTGTGGATGAAAAAGCGATCACACCCGACAATAATATACCAAATAAACCTAACACTTGATTTCGTGTGTCTTTTTCAATTGGTAAAGCAATGATTAATGCAATAAATAAGATGATGTAGATAAGCGTTAAAATTATTTGCCGAGGAAATTTTTCAGATAAGTTTAAAGTTTTATTTCCCAATAGTAGTTTATGGCTAAGGATGACAACTAAAATAGTAAATAAAAATGCGAGTAAAAACGGTATAAGAGAAATACCTATATCAAAGACGTACGAGAATATCGTTTCCAAAAGCCCACCTTATTTTTATTCTAAACACTACTTTTTGTCTATCATCCTAGAAAGCATACAATGTTGAAAGCACTTATATTGATTATCTTTTAGTACATAATACGATTTATCAAATTATATAGCGCGGTTAGTTTCTTAACGACTTACTTTGTATCGCTTATTGAGTTAAGACTTTGGATGTACATTTACCCAATATCTTTTTTGTTGTTTATGCTTAGATGTAACGTAATCGTTAACGCTTTTAACGTTCGTTTTACACATATTACTATTAATTTTATCTGAAAGGTAAATGGAGAATTCCTAATGATTTATGCATCCCCAAATGAAAGCGGCAGTTTAATCAGCTTTAAATCTAGATATGAAAATTTTATTGGTGGCACTTGGGTTGCACCGTTAAAAGGTGCTTATTTTGATAATATTTCCCCAGTCAATAATAGAGCATTTTGTGAAATTCCTCGTTCTAGTGCAGAAGATATTGATTTAGCACTTGATGCAGCCCATAAAGCAAAAGATGCATGGGGTAAAACATCTGTTCAAGAACGCTCAAACATGTTGTTAAAAATAGCCGATGTAATGGAAGCCAATTTAGAAATGCTAGCGGTAGCTGAAACTTGGGATAACGGAAAGGCGGTGCGAGAAACACTAAACGCAGACATTCCATTATGTATTGATCATTTTCGTTATTTTGCAGGATGTATACGCGCGCAAGAAGGTACACTTGGTGAATTAGACGAACATACCGTTTCTTATCACTTCCATGAACCTTTAGGAGTAGTTGGGCAAATCATTCCATGGAACTTCCCTTTATTAATGGCTGCTTGGAAGCTAGGCCCTGCACTAGCTGCCGGTAACTGCGTGGTATTAAAGCCAGCAGAACAAACACCCGCTTCTATTTTGGTATTTGCAGAACTTGTTCAAGATATCTTGCCACCTGGTGTTCTGAACATTGTGAACGGTTATGGTAAAGAGGCCGGTGAAGCATTAGCTACAAGCAAACGCATTGCAAAAATAGCATTTACAGGGTCAACACCTGTCGGCTCTCATATTCTTAAATGTGCGGCGGAAAATATTATCCCGTCAACAGTTGAGTTAGGAGGCAAATCGCCAAATATCTTCTTTGACGATATTCTTAACTACGAAGACGAATTTTTAAGTAAGTGTGTGGAGGGCACAGTACTAGCCTTCTTTAACCAAGGCGAAGTTTGTACTTGTCCGTCACGAGCGCTTATCCAAGAGTCTATTTATGATCAATTTATTGAAATGATTGTTGATCGCACCAAGCAAATTATTAGAGGTAACCCGCTAGATACAGACGTACAAGTTGGTGCACAGGCATCTGAACAGCAGTACGACAAAATATTAGGTTATTTAGAAATAGGTCAAAAGGAAGGGGCTCAAGTACTCACAGGTGGTTCAAAACAAGTTGTGACTGGTTTTGAAGGCGGTTTTTATATAGAGCCAACGCTTCTTAAGGGTGATAACAATATGCGGGTTTTCCAAGAAGAAATTTTTGGACCAGTAGTCGGTGTTACCACCTTTAAAGACGAAGCAGAAGCGCTACGTATTGCTAACGATACAGAGTTTGGTTTAGGCGCAGGTGTATGGAGTCGAGATATGAATCGTGCATTTAGAATGGGCCGAGGCATCCAAGCAGGCAGAGTGTGGACAAATTGCTATCATGCTTATCCGGCTCATGCAGCATTCGGTGGTTATAAAAAATCAGGTGTTGGCCGCGAGACGCATAAAATGGCATTAGAACACTATCAACAAACCAAAAACTTACTAGTTAGTTACGATATCAATCCGTTAGGTTTCTTCTAACCACGTTTGTTCTGGTTTGCGAAAGTGAACCAGAACCTCTCATCCCCCAATAATATTGGCAAACAACTCATTTTGTACCTCGCAGACTTGAACATAAAGATATGGTAATATCTACATGAAAAAACATGTTGGTTAATTTATCATTCAAACTCTCAAACATAGAGGCTCTTCATGCTTTTTGTTGAAAATTTTATTGGCCTTTTCGTTGAAACTGCACCTTATTTATTACTAGGCATGTTCCTAGCAGGTGTGATTCATCATCTTATCCCTCGCGCCACGATAGAAAAGCTACTTGGTAAGAAAAGCTCAGTTGCAACTGCTGCTATTATTGGTGCACCTTTGCCATTGTGCTCTTGTTCAGTCATTCCTGTGGCAATGGGAATACGAAGAAGTGGCGCTAGTAAATCAAGTACTGCGAGCTTTCTAGTCGCTACGCCTGAAACGGGTGTGGACTCTGTAGGCATCACCTACGCGTTAATGGGCCCTATGATGGCAATTGCACGCCCAATCGCCGCAATATTTTCAGCTATAGTTACTGGTTTGAGCATTGCCCTTTTTGGCAACGAGACAAATGCTGATACAACCAAGCCTGCGGAAAAAACATGTTGTAGCAAATCGAAACAAACCAAGGTAGACGCAGAGTCTGGTTATGATAAATTTAAAAATATCCTTTCATATGGCTTTGACCAGCTACTAGGTGACTTTATGAAATGGCTGATGATCGGCATTTTCTTTGCTGCCTTGATTGTAACATTCGTGCCAAGTGAGTGGATGGCTGACTATGGCAGCGGCCCCTTGGCTATGGTCGCCATGGTACTTATTTCAATTCCTATGTACATATGCGCAACTGCCTCAACTCCTATCGCTGTAGGTTTGATAATGGCAGGTATATCACCCGGTGCAGCATTGGTAATTATGCTAACTGGACCAGCGACTAATATTGCGACGTTAATGGTGATTAAGCATGAACTTGGAAGTAAAGAGCTTGCGCTTTATCTAATTTCACTTATTGGAAGCGCATTAATTGCGGGTTTTGTATTAGATGCCTTAATTAATATGTTTAATTGGACAGTTACATTAGAACATGGTGGACATGGCGAAATACAATCACTAATTTATCAAGTAAGCGCAGTTGTACTGGCAATATTAATGGCGAGGTTAACCGTTAAACAAATTAAACATAAATACTTTCACAGTGTTACGGTTTAGCGTACCGCTACCTATTTGAGTGACATTATAATATGTTCTCATTAGTCGCTAGGTTCAATCAGGCCTTGCTTAAGTGCTTCAGTGGCAGCCTGCTTTCTTGTTTTTACCCCCAAGCGCTTAAAAATTCGAGAGTTGTAACTTCGAACAGTTGAAGGCGTGAACTTTAATTCTCGCGCTATGTACTTATCAGCCATGCCTTTATTGATTCTTTGCAAAATAGCTATATCAGTTTCTGAAAACGCCTCTACCTCTGGTTCTTCTAAGCCAATTATAATGTTCGAATATGGTGTCTTATATATTTTGATAGGCTGCGATAGGTCTTTAGGTACATAGCTTAAATGATCAATATTGTATTCATAAGTATTCACAACTAAGTGCCTATGAGTATTCGAAAACATGCCCTTCTCTTGTCTCTCTTTCATATAAGCCATCTGCTCAGCCCCTTGCAGCATAGAGGCCTTAAGTTTTTCAGGAGTGTTTGTATTCTTTTTAAAAAATAATTTATCTTTATATATCGAAAATAGAAATGTAAATGCGCTTCTAAAAGTAAACGCCCAATATAGCATTAACGCTAACAATCCATATTCGATGTAATAACTAGGCGTGAACCAACTAAACAAAATATGACCAACAATTAATGCTAAATTCGCAATACAAAGCAATAATACTAAGGCGCGCATTAATGCCCATCTATATATGTTGTTTAGCGATGAAAACAAATTTAAATTGAAGTAATCAGATTGCTCAGGCATTTTTTAAAAATTGAAATTTCTTAATATTTTAAAGAGTCTAACTTAATTATTTATCGTGTTTTCGATCATTCTATTATAAATTCAAAATAAATCATTTTTTATTGAATTATTTTTAAAACTATTCACAAACATTTGAATAAATCTAATTCATTGTCACTGTTCACTTTTTATTAAAAACTTTATCAGTTTTACAGAATTTACCGTCAGTTTTTGCTGTGTTTTGAAAATATGGCGCTTGTCATAATTTTTAAACTCATATATTCTCTTCGTGGTACGTATGAAATTTAACACCTACGTATAAATTGTTACATCAAATATGGAACGAAACATGCTTTTCTGTGTTTTGGGATGGTATAGGCTCCTTCATTTGTAGTAATTAGTAGTAGTAAAGGGAGTGTCGATTAAGTGAAAAAACATAAAATAATAGGTTCGACGTTAATAGCATTAACCGTCCTAGCAACATCCAATATAGCAAACGCAGGTAGAATCCAAGACTGTACAGGTGGTTCTGGTGACTATGGCGATGCGCCATCTAGTTATGGACAAGCTTGTCATGATACCAACCGTTGGCAACAACTTGGTACTGATGGTGAAACCGGTGATACGCTGTTTGGTGATTCAATTAGAACAAATGATAACAACAATGTTGGTTGGTCGTCTGAGTCGGCAAGTAGAGACGTAGATACTGGCGATAACGGTGTTCTTTGGTCTACTTCTGTAGATGGTAATACTTGGTCTACTTTTAGCGAAACCGCTGATTTAGTTCAAGGTCAATTTGTTAAATTTAAAGTTGACGCCAAACGTTCTACTGAAGGTAATCACAAGTTTGATGAATACAAACTTTGGTTAGATTGGTTTGGTACAGGTTCATTCAACGAAGATGACGTAGTTCAAAACGGTGAATGGATGAAGAACGAAGACGCTACAGGTAATTTGTTTACTGGTACAAGAGACTCAAACTTCTTTAATACTGATTTACATGATTACAACAGTCCTGTTGAATTCGCTACATTTTTTAGCGACGTGATACAAGTTCCATTAGATGCAATTTTAGGTCAAACTTGGCTTCGTGCACGTTTCGTGTGTGAAAACTCATTTACAGGTGACTTAATGTCTACCGGTTATTACCATCAAGGCGAGACTGAAGACTATGCAATCAATATTGTTGAAGAAGTTAATTCTCCAGCAACTTTTGCATTATTTTCATTAGCATTGATGGGAATCGTTTTCAGAGTAAGACAAAGTTCTTAATTTGCATACGCTTTAGGCGCTATTACCAATCATAATAGCCCTTCAGAGTATATTATTAGCACCTGAATACGGGTGCTTTTTTTTGAAGGCACAATTATGCACATTTTCACTTTAGGCTTTCGCCTAACACTTTTTATCTCGTTGCTTATATGCAGTTTTATATTGATGGCCAATGATTATGAAAAAGCAAAAACCGCTTTTGATAATAAAGCATTCGATGAAGCCAGTATACACGTCAGGAATTTGCTTAAAGAAGAACCCAGCAATCTTAAAGGACGCATACTTTACGCTGAAATTTTGCTCAAACAAAATCGCCCTGCAAATGCAAAAGCGGAACTTGAAAAAGCGTTAAGCTTAGGTGCGGATGAGAAACTAATAAGCCAATTAGTAGAAGATTCCTCTTCACTTTCTATCAATGGACAAATTCCCCTTCAATCAACTGACAACAAAAATAAAACACCAGAACAATTTCTAGCGAATGCCTTAATGAGTTATTCAGATAAAAGGTGGCTTGATGCAATTAATAGCTTTGAAGCTTATTTAAAAATCAGAAACAATGACTTAAGTGCATTGGTATTGCTATCAAAAAGTCATTACATGACTACAAACTATCAAAAAGCGCTAAACGTATTAGAACCATTTTCAGAAGAGTTAAGTAACAATGCCGAGTTTGCTCCAGCTTTAGTGCTTGCTCTTACAGAAAATGAAAAATATGAACAAGCTGAAGCAATATTACAAAAACTTATTTCTACATCTAATGATGATTCTTACTATATTTTGTTATTGAGTAAGGTATATGAAAAACAAGGGTTATTGCCGCTCGCATATGATGCTTTATTAGGTATTGACGACAAAACAAATCAGTTTAGTTTACAGATGAAAATGCAACTTACTTATAAAATGAGGCGATATGAAGACAGTCTTACTTTTCTAAGATCTCTGCTTCAAATCAAAAAGTTTGATAAAAACTTAAGGTTGTTTGAAGTCGAATTATTGCGGGAGATGAGTCATTACACAAATGCCCTTTTAGTTGCCAATAAATTAATAAACGATTTAGGACTAGACGATGATATTGCTGTTAAGGCGCAAATAATGAAACTTGAGGTGCTGCACTTACAAGGTAATTTGGAAGAGCGCGATCAAGGTTTTCAAGTTTTGATTAAACATTGGGAAAACCAACCAAATAAATTAATCGAATTATCTAAAATACAATCAAATATGCAAGCGTTTGTGCTAGCTCAAAAAACCTTAGAAACAGGATTAACCGCTAACCCCACAGACGAAAATTTGGTATTCACTTATATTAGTTTTCTGTTATGGCAAAATAATCTATCACTTGCAGAAAAAACCGTAGCAAATATGAAAGTTACTAATGTTCAAAATAAAGCTAGACTACTGGCGCTAAAAGGTGATATCCAGGATCGAACGGGTAAAAAAAATGAAGCTTTCAACTCCTATAATCAAGCAATAGCTAAATCAAGTAATGACATTAATACACTATATAAGCTTGCTAGACTTGGACGCGAATTATCGCAAGGTGATGCGGTTACAAATTTGATTAAAAATTTAATATCACGTCATGCTGATCGCGTATATTTATTAGAAATAATGGGTGAGCATTTGATGGAGCAAAGTGTATTCAATGATTCAATATATTATTATAGTCAATTACTTACCAAACCATTACCAACAATCAAACGAGCCATAACACTGAATAATATAGCTTATTCGTATAATAAAATATCGCAATATCAACTCGCTATCGAACACGCTGAACAAGCAGTACAATTGCGAGAAGATATTCCTACATTTCATGACACATTAGGCTGGGCTTATACTTTATCAGGCCAATACAAAGAGGCTTTAGTTCACCTTGAAAAGGCTTATTCTATGGCTGATGATTCAGAAGAAATAAGGTATCACTTGGCCTATACGCTTGATAAATTAGGAAGACAGGATGAGGCTAAGTCTTATATACAAGGACTATCAACAACGAATAGCGAAACAAATCAGCTTTTAAGAAAACTAACGCCTTAAAGTTGTATTATCAAAGCTAAGTGTTAACGCTTTGCGTTAGTACTTAGCCACTCCTTAACCGCAAAATCTACACCACTTGGGTAGGGGACATTGTCTTCTACTCCAACATACAATAAACACATATCCTCGCGTTGTTTAAATACACTATGGTATTTATTGAGCCAAAATCGTAAATGTTGTTGCAAAGCTTTCGCTTGCTGAATTTCATCGAAAATAGCGGGGGTCTGGTTTAGTATATCCACAATGTTTTGATTGTTTTGCATTAAACCCGTGCTAGTAATAGCTCTCATTTGTTCACATACAAATTGCTCTTGTTGATTAAATTGGGGGAAATATTGCGCGAAAAATTTCTCATATTGCTGGTTTTTCTCTACTCCAAGACGCGTTTTAACCATTTCAACTAATTCATTGCGTCTATTTACCTGAGCAACAAAAGCTGTATAGGTATTGTCCTGGTATTCAGACAATTTTTGTAAAGCATTTACAAGGTCTTGCTCGTCATTTTGCTTAGCAAAATTCCAGGCTATAAACGTAAACGACAATACGAGAACGACAAAAACCAATATTTTGTTCAACCTAAAACTAAAATTGGAGTGAGTGTTTTCAACTATTTTTGTATTTGTATTGTGCACAACACCCTTTAAAACAAAGCCAACCCCCCGCTCTGTTCTAATTAAGGTTTGATTTTCACCATCGTCATTAAGTAGTTTTCGAGTGTCAGAAATAAGCCGTGATAAAGACCAATCACTTACATGAGTATTTGGCCATAGTGTCGCAACTAATTCATCTTTAGATACAGGCCTAGGACTATGTTCACATAAAATTCTTAGTAAAACAAATTGCCTGTTAGTGACATTCAGTTCGGTGTTATCGGCCCTATTTAGCAATTTATTGCCTAATATATCCAATTCAAAGTTAGAGAAAGAATAAGAAACGATAGTAGCTTTCATTTAAACCTCTAAATTTTACTTTATATGAAACTGGTCACAAATGTTTATTTCGAATTTCATCTTAAATAAGGTAGATGAATGGAAGATATGATGCAACATTAGATTAAATCTATTTCAAATCAAATTAAACACCTTACTTAACATATTGTTTTATATGTATTTCAAGTTAATTCAACATAATTCAAAGTTCTCAAATTGGCACTCATAAATTTTTCTGGAATAGTGAAATAGACATTTATGGTTGTATTCGAATGTACCCTTTGCTTAAAAATCTGTAAACGGATGAATTTTAGGTAAAAACAAACTCAGTTCATTTCGCCTAATAAATTGAAGTAGCCATATTAAGTTTAATGATAACGTTAACATAAGCTGAGAAAACTG
>DDIL01000074.1:0-145 GCA_002338515.1 Glaciecola sp. UBA1851
GGGTAAGCAACAAACCCAATACCAGCCATTATAGCGAACGCTTAATGCTGTTCGGTTACGCAACAAACACAATACCAGTCATTATCGCGAACGCGGTAATCTCCCAAATCAACAGCGAAAGCGAGAGTGTTAACCGAACAGCATT